>JAUYTF010000461.1 GCA_030695285.1 Eubacteriales bacterium
AGCTGGCGGCACCACGCCGGACGGCGTGTTTACACTGGAAGCAACCCGCTGCCTCGGCTGCTGCGGCTTAGCACCGGTCATCGTGGTGGATGAGGACGTGTACGGCCGTCTTGTGAACGCGGATATCAAAGGCATTCTCGCCAAGTATAACTAACGTGTTTCCCGCCCGAGAGGGCGTCTTGCACTCGCCGATAAAACCGAAACGAAGGGACGGAATCGAATGAAGATTCGTGAAATCGCATCGCTGCTCGGCGCGGATGTTCTCTGCGGAGAACCTATGCTGGACGAAGAGGTGCAGAGCGCCTGCGGAAGCGACATGATGAGCGATGTGCTCGCTTATGTCAAAGATCAGGGCGTGCTGGTGACCGGGCTTGTCAATCCGCAGGTGATCCGAACCGCCATGATGATGGACATGCGCTGTGTCATCTTTGTCCGCAGCAAACGCCCTACACCGGAGATGCTGGATTTGGCCCGGGAACACAACATCGCGGTGCTGGCGAGCAGCAGCCGGATGTATGAAGCCTGCGGCAAGCTCTACGCTGGCGGCCTGGGCAACGAGGCCTGCGCCAATGGCTGAAACGCTTCGGTTTCATTACGACGTAGACGGGGATAACTTCACCTCCGCGGGCGTGGCCTCGGTCGAGGTCAAGCGAAAGCTCAGGCAGCTGGGCTTTGACGCGGAGACCATCCGGCGTGTGTCCATCGCCATGTACGAAGGCGAGATCAATATGGTCGTGCATGCACGCGGCGGCAGCGCAGATGTGTATGTGGATACGGACTGTATCACGATCATTTTGGCGGATTCAGGCCCGGGCATACCGGATATCGACCTCGCAATGCAGGAAGGCTACTCCACCGCGCCCGATAACATCCGCGCGCTGGGATTTGGCGCAGGTATGGGTTTGCCGAACATGAAGCGCTATACAGACGAGATGAAGATTGAAACCGTGCTCAAAAAAGGCACGACCGTGACCATGAAGGTCTATATCACAGGCGAAAAGCAAAGCGATAAGAACACATCAGAATCAGGCAAATAAAGCACTATCATCCATTTTGCCGCATACACAGGCGCGCCAGAGCGAGTTTCTGCAGCAGCGCGCCAGAAGAAAACGCAAGCAGGCTTTCGGCAACGGCGCCGGATCACAGCAGGTTTGCGGAAAGGCGAAGGAAGCGCATGAAGCAATACAAGCATTCGGTCTCGCTCGATATCGAAAAATGCAAGGGCTGCACCAACTGCCTCAAGCGTTGCCCAACCGAGGCAATCCGCATTCGCGATGGCCGCGCGGTGATCAATTCGGATGTTTGCATCGACTGCGGCGAGTGCATCCGCCGCTGCCCGTATCAGGCCAAAAAAGCCATCTTCGATCGTTTTGAGGACATCGACGCGAAGAAATTTCGCATCGCGCTCCCCGCGCCCTCGTTCTACGGACAGTTTGTGGATCTGGACGATGTGGACTACGTCTTGCAAGGGCTTTTAGACATCGGTTTTGACGATGTGTTCGAGGTGGCCCGCGCCGCGGAGATCGTGACCGAGTATACGCGTCGGTATATGAATGACGAAAACGTCAGCTACCCTGTG
>JAUYTF010000466.1 GCA_030695285.1 Eubacteriales bacterium
TTTCGGATGCGGGGGCTTTTATGGTTTTGTGTTAGGCTTTTCTCGAGTTTTGTGATATATCAGGTTTAGAGTTTTTTTGTTATTTTTTCGATTCTTCTGCAATAAATACCCCGGTTTTTCGTCAATATAGCATAAGGGGAAAACGATGGCGATGGAACAAGGCGAAAACAGTAGCTGGTACGCGTTCTTCACCCGCGACGGGGAGAAGCTCATTCGCTTTGTCAAAAGCCGCGTGCGTCGCATCAGCGAGATGGACGCGGAGGACATCGTGGCGGATGTGATGCTGAGCCTCGTAAGCCGCTTGGAGACCAACGGGCCCGTAGAGAACATCGCAGCCTACGCCTATCGCGCCGTGCGAAACAGGATCGCCGACTATGAGCGCAAGCGCGCGAAGGAGACCAGTCTCGACGGCATGGCGGACGAGGACGGCGAGCTGCCGCTTTTAAGCTTGCTTGCCGCGGAAAACGAGGAGCCGTTTGCGGCAGAGGACCGGGCGGAACGCATGCACCGCCTGGCGGACGCCATCGGCCAACTCGAGCCAAGGCAGCGCGCGATTCTGATCGCCACCGAACTGCGCGGCAAATCCTTCCGCGAGCTCTCCGAGGAGTGGGGGGAGCCCATCGGCACGCTGCTCTCGCGCAAGAGCCGCGCGGTGAAGACCCTGCGCAAGCTGCTCGAAGAAACGGAGATTTGATTCCCTATAAAAAACAACTAATAGGATTATAGGAACAAGAACAAGAACAAGAAGACAAAAAACATGAAGAGAAAAAAGATAGAAGAAGGAGATATCAACGATGAGCAACATCAAAAAACGCTGGGACGATGTTCCCAACTGGGCAAAATACACGCTCTATGCGGTGCTCGGCATCGCGGGCGCGTTCCTGCTCGGGTTGCTGTTTGGCAATCTGATCATGTGGCTCTGGAACTGGCTGATGCCGAGTTTGTTTGGGCTTCGCACTATCGGCTTCTGGGAAGGCCTTGGCCTCTTCCTGCTGGCGAAAATTCTGTTTGGATTCGGCAGCTCAGGCGGCTCCGGCGAAGGGGACAAGAAGCACCATAAGCCCGGCAAGCGCCATCACCGCTGCGGTGAGGATGAAAAGCGGGACTGGAAAGACTGGGAGTATTATGACGACTGGTGGGAAGCGGACGGCAAGACCGCGTTTCATTCCTATGCCGAGAACATGAAGAAAGAACCGGAAGCGGAGAAGAAGGCAGAGGAGAAGTCCGAATAACGCCCATCGAATGGCGAAAGTTAATCAACACAAAAGGGGTTGTCCAGAAAAGGCAGCCCCTTTTGTGTGCGGGAGCGCGGGCGGATGATATCCGCCCCTACAAGGATATGCGGTGTGCTAGCAAACGAAATTTCCCTAAAAAATTGATTCTCAGGGGAAAACGAAATCATAGATCGTATTTTACGTCTTTGTAGGGGCGGATATCATCCGCATACAAGGTGCACAAAGGGGCCGCCTTTTCTGGACAGCCCCTTGTGCCGTTCTATCGCTGTTTTCGATTCGCGCGTCTTGCCACAACATACGCCAGAATCCCCAGCGCGCTGAGCCCGCCGAACACCCAGCCCCACGGGAAGGAGGTGCTACTGCGCACGCTCTCCCATGTGGGCACCGCCGCCACTACATCGCTCGTGAATGATACTTTCGTAGAGGAGGATGCTGTGCGCGTGCGGCGTGTGCTCTGCTGTGTGGCCGCCTGCTCCTGCGAGGCTGCCGCCTCTTGCTGCGTTGCCGCGTCTTCTTCTGTAGCGCTTCCGTTGCCGCCGCTTCCACCACCGCCGCCGCCCATACCGCCGGGCGCCTCGACCCACATGGCGATGAATGTCAGCTCGCCCGTCGTTCCCTCGGGAATGACCAGCGCGTCATTTGGCACAGTGACACCAAGCGCTTCGCAGACCCAGCCTGCAAAGAGGAACCCTTCCTTCGCGGGGTTGTTGAGTAGCGTTGCCGCGTCGCTCGCGGTATAGCTCGTCGGGTTCAGCGAAGCGAGTGTGGCGCCCGTCAGCCCGCCGTAGGTGAGCGCGTATGTATGCGAGAGCGTGTCGGTGTTTCTAGTGCCGAGGCGAAAGATATTGCCCGCGCTGGTCACCACTGTTTCGATGGTTTTATAGGAAGAGTAATTCGAGCCGGTCATCTTCACATAGAGCACGGCAGTTGCCGCACGGGAAACGTAAGCGCTCGTGTCCGCACCGGATTCTCCGGCATAGTAGACCGCTGTGATCGTTTCTCCGCCTGTTGCGCTGAGGTTTTCGAGCGTGAGCATGCGCGCGCCGCGCACCACCCCGCCTTCGCTGGTGGTGATCGTTGCTGTGATGCTGCTGCCGAAAGCGCGCAAGAGCGATCCGCCTGAAACCTCGACCGCGCCGCCGCTGATAGTGCCGCCGACCGTGAGCACGCCGCCGCTGACGATGCGCAACGCGCCGCCGCTTGTACTCAGGTCAAGGGTCACGTTGGAGGGGATGCTCTCAGATCCGCCGAGCTCGATTTGAGACGTACCTGCTGCATAGTAGATCACGGTACTGGTTCCGCTATCTGCAGCGTCGCCGAGCGCGGCGGTCAATTCAGCTGCACTGGCGACTATAACGGTATCCGTTGAACCAGTGCCCGCAAAGCAAAGGCTCATCATCAACACCGCTATGAGCAACGCGATGAGTACGCGCGAAAATTTACCAGATTGTCTTCGTTTCATCTTCCAAATCTCCTCATGTTCCTGCGCGCATGATACGCGCAGTGCAATCGTCTGTTTCCCTCATCTTACAAGGTGATCTTGACAAAAACTTGGCAAATTTTAGACTCTTTATCGCGATTTTCTGAAATCCGCGGTTTCTGACGGCTCCTGTCGAAATGATACATATTTTCAGCAATCGGGTGCCACGTTTGTGCCACAACCGCCCAATATGATCAAAGGCGAATGAATTTGGAGGCGATAAAATCGTATGGAATCTTTCGACACATCATTTACCGCTGCAAAACAGAAGAAAAAGAAACAGAAGCGCACGCGCAACATCATTTTTATTTGCGCGGCAGCAGTCCTCGTCGCAGCAGGGGCAATCGTCGTCGTCAACCTGATGAAAACAAACGGCGACGCAACCAGTACGCTCTCCTACCGCGCAACCGCCGTCTCAACCGGAGAAATCAGTGTGACCATCAGCGGCAGCGGCACACTCGCGGCGGCAGAGAGCCAGAGCATCACCACCACGGCGGAATCCACCGTAATCGCAGTCAACTTTGTCCCTGGCGACATGATCCAGGCCGGAGACGTGGTGATGACTATGGCCTCTGCGGACGTAGAGGGTCAGCTGAGCGATCTTGAGGATGAGCTCAGTAGCACGCGCACATCGCTTGCAAGCGCAAAGCAGCTACTCACCAATCTGAGAGTGACCGCCGCAAAGGGTGGCATCATCAAGGATATTCAGGCGCAGACCGGCAGCATTGTGGACGACATGGACTATCTTTGCCTGATTGCGACCGACGGCAAGATGCAGCTCAGCATACCCGCAACGGACGGCATGGAGCCATATGACGCGGTCTATGTGCAGGTGGGCGAGGACACACAGGAAGGCTACATCACCGGAATAGAAGATGGTGTGGCGACGGTCGTATTCACCGACAACTATTATCCCGTAGGCGCGAGCGCGACGGTGACGAGCGCAAACGGCACCACGCTCGGCACGGCCGAGATCACGGTCAACGAGTATGTGAAGGTGGCCGCGGCCTCCGGCAAGATTGCCACCGTCAACGTGAC
>JAUYTF010000472.1 GCA_030695285.1 Eubacteriales bacterium
GGCATCGACGCGCTGAAGCGCTGGGTCGTAGAATATCTGGAGAAGACCACGTATGAGATCTCTGTGCCTGTTTTAAGAGACCGCTCGCTTGCCCCTGCGGGGAAAACAGGCTTTATCGCGAGCACGCTGTTTGACTATGACCTGACGAAATTCTTCTCCGACGCGGGGGAATATCAGGCGCTCAAGGATCTCGCGCAGGAGACGATTCTGCGCGTGCTGGATGCTTCCATCTTGCCTCGCCTCGGCGAGCGCGTGGAGTATGCGACGTGCTCTACCCCGCTGACCATCGAGCGGGAGACGGGCGCGCGCCACGGTGCCATCACCGGCTGGGCGCATACCAATCACCCCATGCCCGCCGTGCATAAGTTCGCGAGTATCGCAAAAGCGACCGAAACAGGCGTGCCGGACGTACTGCAGTGTGGTATGTGGACGTTTAGCCCGGCGGGACTTCCCGTCTCCATCATCACGGGTAAGCTTGCCGCGGATCAGGCGGCGCGTCGGTTGAAAAAGCGGAGCAAGCACCTATGAGCGTCCTTTGGTTCGATTTGATCATGCTGGTGCTTGGTTTCGGCGCATTCGCGCTCTTGTTCTGGCGCTTTCCGCTTTTGCCGCAGGATCAAGCGCGACCATCCGCAAGCATTTCGGTGATCATTCCCGCGCGCAACGAAGCAAAGACGCTTCCGCTGCTGCTTGGCGATCTCATGTCGCAGTCGTTTTCGCCTTACGAAATCATTGTAGTGAGCGATGCATCGGAGGATGATACGGAGTCCATCGCACGCTCGTTCGGTGTGCGGGTGATTTCGCTGAAAGGCAAACCCGCAAACTGGGTCGGCAAATGCTGGGCGTGTCAAGCTGGCGCCAAAGCCGCTGCGGGAGACTCGCTCGTATTTCTGGACGCAGACGTGCGCCTCTCTCCGGATGGCTTAAGGCGGATCGCCAGCGCGCATGCAGCACACGGCGCCATCTCTGTGCAGCCCTGGCACGCGACGCAGCGATGCTATGAATCCTGCGCGCTCGTGTTCAATCTGGTGCATATCGGCGCAATCGGCTCCGCTCTGCCGCGTCCGGTCAACCTCGGCTTGTTTGGGCCCGTCATCGCGCTCTCTCGGGCGGACTATAATGCCATTGGCGGACATGAAAGTGTAAAATCCGCCGTGGTGGAGGATATGGCGCTCGCCGGAGTCCTGCGCAGTGTGGATGTTCCGTTTCGGGTTTTTGTGGGCGATACCGACATCTCCTTTCGGATGTATCCCGGCGGGTTTGCCGAGCTCTGGCTTGGGTTTACGAAAAACCTCGCTACCGGCGCCGCAAAGACCCCCGTTTGGCTGTTTCTGCTGGTGATCCTGTTTCTCACCTCCATAACCACAGCCGCACTGCATTTGGTGCTAACGCTCGCCATCGGGCATCCTCTGGCCTGGTTCTACGGCGCGTGCTATCTGCTCTGGGTGGTCGCGCTGTTTGTCGCGAGCAGGCGTGTCGGGCGGTTTCATCCGCTCGCGATCGTGTTTTATCCCGCTCCGTTGTCTGTCTTTCTCGCCGTGTTTCTCCAGTCCATGGTCATTCGCCTGTTTCGTGGAAAAGTCAAGTGGAAAGGACGAGCCATCGAGCTCGAGCGCTAGCGCATGCAAATTTTCTATTTTAGCGCCCCTGTCACGATATTCCTGTTCTTCGCCATCTGGGCAACCGTCCCCCTAGTGCTGGCGTATCTTTGCCTGCATCTTCCGGATCGCTTTTTTGAGCCCACAAGCTTTCTCTGGCGCGCGCATCCGTTTGAGCGCGAAGGGCGTATCTACGAGAGCGTGTTTCGCATTCGCAGCTGGAAGCAACTTTTGCCGGACGGCGGCGGCGCCTTTCAAAAGCGCAGCTACAAGAAACGGAATCTCACGGATTATTCAGAGGAAAATCTGCACAGGTTTTTGATCGAAACGTCTCGTGGTGAACTCATACACTGGCTTGGTATGCTGCCATTCTGGGTGTTCGGTCTGTTTTCCCCGCCGTTCGTCATCTGGATCATGCTGCTGTATGCGCTGGTCGTCAACCTGCCATGCATCATCGCCCAGCGATACAACCGCCCGCGCATCTATACGCTGTATCGGCGGCGCTACCCGGATTCTGCTAAATAACATAAGCGCATCGCTGCGCCCGCAGGATGATCTTCTGCGGGCGTTGTGTCGTTGAACACATCTGCCTGTCAATCGCCTGAACTGACAAGAGCGCAATGAAAACCGGCGAAACCCCATCCCTAAGTGCCTCGCCGGTTCGTTGTATCGTTATAGAATTATTTCGTTTTGCCCAGCGTTGTTGCCGGAGCTTAGAAGAAGAACAGCCCGATCGCTCCCGGGCCAACATGCGACGATGTGCAGGGTTCAAAACAATCCACAGAGATGCTGACTTGTGGATATCGCTCCTTGATGTCCACCGCAAGAAGATGCGCCTCTTCCTCACAACCGGTGTGGGTCAGGCCGACATGATTGTTTTCCTCGCTCGCTACATGATATTGCACGAACTGATCCAGCAGCGCCTTGATCGCCATTTTGCGTCCGAGAATCTTCAGATCGAGTACGAGTTTTCCTTCAACATCGCCCTTGAGTATGGGCTTGAGGTGCATGATGCTACCCGCCAGCGCTGCGCTGCCGGAGATTCGCCCGCCTCGCTTGAGAAAGTTCAGGTCGTCTACCATGATGTAAGAGCGTATTTCGTGGCTTCTGCGCTCTGCGTGCGCGGCAACTTCTTCTACGCTCGCGCCGCCTTCGCGCAGTTTCACCGCTTCGCGCAAGATCATGCCTTCGCCGATGACCGCCGTGAGCGTGTCCACCACGAGAATTTTGCGCGCCGGATATTTCTTTTGTAGTACTTCCGCGGCGATTTTTCCCGCTCCGCAGGTGCCGCTGATGCCGCCCGCCATGCCGAGATAGAGCAGGTCTTCCCCGGCGGCCAGGTGCGGCTCAAATGCCCTCAAAAAGGTAGCCGTATTGATCATCGATGTTTTCATCACAAGCGTGCTTTCTTCCCGCATGCGCTGAAAGAACGCCGCGCTGTCGAACACGACGCCGGGCTGATAGCAGATCACCTCTTCATCATTCAATGATAACGTCAGCGATACAACCTCGACTTTGCTTGCGTTATATTCCGCTTCTGTTAAGGTTGCTGTAGAATCGGTAAAAAGTGCGAATGACATTGTTAACTACACCTCGTTTCCTAGTTTATCGTACCATATTACCCGCTTTTGTTTATTATGTAAAGAGGTGATTTGGATAATTGATGTCTTTCATTTTTCTGCAGAAACGACTATAATATATAGAAAGCAGTGCCTGCTTATATCAAAACCCCCACTTGCGGCGCTGAATTGTTAGAGTATTCCTTGTGAAAGGGGCTTTTCTTCATGCAATACGACAAACAGCAGGTCGCAGAAAAGCTCGACCGTTGGGAGCGTTTTCTCGGCTCCTATCGTCTGCCGGAATGGGATGATTTGCCGCAGATTGATCTTTATCTCGATCAGGTGATTGCGCTGGTCAATCGATACCTTGGCTTTTTTGTGTACGACCCCGCCGAGGAAAAACTGCTCACGCCGTCCATGGTGAATAACTACGTCAAGCTGCGTCTCATCCCAGCGCCTGTTCGAAAAAAGTATGCTAGAAAGCACATCGCGCTACTCTTGATGATCTGCACGTTTAAGCAATCCGTGAGTATGGCGGCGATGTCTGTGATGCTCCCTCCGGATGACGAGGAGCGCATCCATCAGGAATACTTGCGTTTCACCGCGTCATTCCTGCGCATTTCCAAGTATGTCGTCCAGCAGGCCAAAACCAGTGCTGAGCCGATTTTTGACGTGATGAGCAGCTCAGGCAACGAGGTGAGCGACCTTGTCGTGGGTTCTTCCATTGCGGCGAGTTTTGCGCGTTTGCTTGCGGGCAAGCTCATCGCCCTGCATCTGCCGCCGGAGCAGGAAGCACTCGGCGACGTGTTTGACAGAGAATAATTACTTTTCAAAGGCGAACAGGCTCCGGGAAGACCCCGAAGCCTGTTTTTTTTGTTTTTTCGCGATCTTTACTGTTTTCTCAGCGCGATGGCAAGGAAGTTCATATACTTACCCGCTCCCGCTTCCATAGCGGCGCGGTCGGACACAGCGTATTCGTTATCGGTTTCCAGCCAATCCTGCCAGCACTCCTCGAATCCCTCCATCTCTTCTATGGAGACGATTTCCACGCCGTCGGTCGCGGAGATGATCTCGCGCCAGTGTTCCGCGTCGTGCAGCGTGTCGAGCTCTTCCTGACTCCAGGAGAGCAGCATTTCTTTCGGGATGTCGCTGTGGATGTCGTGATGAAAGCCCGGCACGACGAAGAGCAGCCACCCGCCCATCTTGACCAGCGGGAGCAGGTGCTTGCCGAGGTACGCTTTGTCCAGCCCAAAGTAGTGATAAGCGTCGATGCTCACCACCGCATCGAAATACTCCTGCGCATAGGGCATTTCGTGCGCGTCCGCATGAATCGGGACGATCTGCCGGTTCGTCAGACCCTGCGCGCAAAACCGCTGCCAGTTTTCACTCGCGCCGATCCACAAGTCGGTGGCAAAGACGCGCAGGTCATACTCTTTTGCGAGCATGATAGAGGTGACCCCCTGCCCGCAGCCAAGGTCGAGAACAGTATCCCCCGCCTGGAGTGGATAGCGCTCCAGCAATTGCTCAAGCAGCTTGGCGGGATTTGGTCCCATGATGTTTTCTTTGATCAAAACCGGGTCGAGCCGGTTGGTGCGTGTATAGTGCATTGCAGTTTCCTTTCTGATTGCGAAAAATTCGGACTGTTTAAGTCGTGTTTTTCACATGTTAATCTTTTCCAAAACAAAAAGCGGCACGGAAACTGCTCCATGCCTGATCATCCCTCTATGCGGAAATATCTCGGCCTGGCGCGCTTCTGTCTGGAATGCGTACATCGAAACAAGCGCATGTGATGCGCTCACTCTGTTCGAAATTGTATCGCGTTCCTTTACAGAACAGACGCCAAAAAGACACTTCCTTTTTTTCTGATTTCGGTGTATTCCGTGCTGATGTTATGCTAACAAATCTTCCGTAAAAAAGCAAGCACGGCGTGGTTTTTTCTATCCAGCGATCACTCCTGCCGCAGTGTTGAAAGCATCTGCGCGGCAAATTGATCGATCCGCTCCTGCATGCCCTCCGCCTGCATCGCCTCGCCGGGATTGTTGGCCGTCT
>JAUYTF010000476.1 GCA_030695285.1 Eubacteriales bacterium
CTTCGCTGGAGTTCCTCGAAGGCAAGGTTCTCCCCGGCGTGGCGGTGCTCAACGATAGGTAAGCGAAACTTCCGTCCGCCGGAGCGCGCGCTGTGCGCTCCGGCGGTTTCTAAAAAAGGCGAAACTGATCGAGCGATGCCCAATCAGACGATCAAACAGGTTATACAACACCAACGTACATCGAAAGGAATCATAACATCATGAGAAAACCGATTATTGCAGGCAACTGGAAGATGAATATGACCCCCGCGGAAGCAGAGCGGCTCGTTGCCGAGCTCATCCCGCTGCTGAAGGACGCGGCTTGCGAAGTCGTCATCTGCCCGCCGTATGTCGACCTAGCGCTCGTTGGCAAACTCCTCGTCGGTACCAACATCAAGCTCGGCGCGCAAAACGTTCACTGGGCGCCCAAAGGAGCCTTCACCGGCGAAATCAGCGCGGACATGTTGCTGGCGATTGGCGTGAGCCATGCCATCGTCGGCCACAGCGAACGAAGGCAGTATTTCGGCGAAACGGATGAAACCGTCAACAAGCGCGCCAAAGCCGCGCTGGACGCGAACATCACGCCCATCATTTGCGTTGGCGAAACGCTTGAGCAGCGCGAGAGCGGCGTGACCGACACCATCGTGAGCAAGCAGACTATCGCGGCGCTTGCGGGCTTTTCTGCTGAGGAAGTTGTCCGCTCTGTCATTGCCTATGAACCTATCTGGGCCATCGGCACGGGTAGAACCGCAACCAACGAAGACGCGAACACGACCATCAAGGTTATTCGCGATGCGATTGCCGGCGTTTACGGCCAGAAGGTTGCAGACGAAGTCCGGATTCAGTACGGCGGAAGCATGAACGCCAAAAACGCCACCGAACTCATGGCGATGCCCGAGATCGACGGCGGCCTCATCGGCGGCGCTTCGCTCAAGAGTGAAGACTTCTCAAAGGTGGTTCACTTCTAATGACGAAACCGATCACCGCATTAATCATTCTGGACGGCTTCGGCTGCTCCACACAAAAGGAATTCAACGCCATCAAAGCCGACGGCGCTGTGAATATCACGCGCCTGTGGAACGAATATCCGCATGTGCAGATTGCGGCTAGCGACATGGACGTCGGCCTGCCGGACGGTCAGATGGGCAACAGCGAGGTGGGACACCTCAACATCGGCGCGGGCAGGATCGTTTATCAGGAACTCACGCGCATCACAAAGGCGATTCTGGACGGCGATTTCTTCGAAAACAAGGCGCTGCTGGGCGCGATTGAAAACTGTAAAGCCAAGGGCACCGCACTGCACCTGATGGGGCTGCTCTCCGATGGTGGTGTGCACTCCCACAACACGCATCTCTACGCGCTGGTCGAGATGGCGAAAAAGGCGGGGCTGAAACGGGTCTTCGTGCATTGCTTTATGGACGGGCGGGACGTGCCGCCAAACAGCGGCAAGTGCTTCGTGGAAGAGCTGGACGCAAAGCTCTCAGAGATCGGCACGGGCAAGATTGCAACCGTGATGGGGCGCTATTACGCCATGGATCGTGACAACCGCTTTGAGCGCGTGGAGAAGGCCTATGATGCGCTTGTCTGCGGCGAAGGGGAGACGGCTCTAAGCGGCACAATCGCCATGCAGAACAGCTATGACAAGGGCGAGATGGATGAGTTTGCGCTGCCCACCGTTATACTGGAAAACGGCGCGCCCGTCGGCAAACTCTCCGCAAACGACAGCGTGGTCTTCTTCAACTTCCGCCCCGACCGCGCGCGCGAAATCACCCGCACGCTGGTGTTTGACGACTTTGACACATTCCCGCGTAAAAACGGATTCTTCCCGCTCTACTTTGTGTGCCTGACGCAGTATGATAAGACGTTTGGAGACCGCGTTCACGTGGCCTATCATCCGGAGTCGCTGGACAATACGCTAGGTGCATATTTGGCGGAAAATGGGCTGACTCAGCTGCGCATTGCCGAGACGGAGAAATATGCGCACGTGACGTTCTTTTTCAACGGCGGTGTGGAAACGCCAAACGCGGGGGAAGACCGTGCGCTGATTGCATCGCCCAAGGTAGCGACATATGATCTCCAGCCGGAGATGAGCGCGTATGAGGTAGCAAGCGAGGCCGTCCGGCGCGTCGAGAGCGGCAAGTATGACGTGATGATCCTCAACTTTGCAAACCCGGATATGGTCGGCCATACTGGTGTGATGGAGGCTGCAACCGCAGCTGTGCACGCCGTGGATGCCTGCGCGGGCAAGGTGGTGGATGCCATCCTGAAGACCGGCGGACGCTGCATCATCACCGCCGACCACGGCAACTGCGAAAAGATGTGGGACGAGGCGGAGAACGTGCCGTTTACCGCGCACACAACAAACCCCGTGCCCTGCATCCTTGTGGACAACGAGCGCAAGAATGTGACCCTGCGCGAGGGCGGCCGGCTGAGCGATCTTGCGCCGACGCTGCTGCAGCTTCTGGGGCTGCCGGTGCCGCAGGAAATGACCGGAAAGTCGCTGATTGTCGACTGATTTCGACGCTTGTAAACAAGCATTCAGGCTTGCATTCAGGCACTCTGCGTGTTATAATCACTAGGCTTGGGCGCCGGGTTTCGGTGGCATGAGCACAATAAAGCTGATTGCTCCGGTTGCGGCGGGAGAACCGTGCAGCTCGGAGATCAAAATTGGAGGAAATGTCACAATGGATACTGCGGCGTTTATCATTCGCATCGCGCTGATGTTGATCTCTGTTCTGCTCGTCGTCGTCGTTCTCTTGCAGAAGACGAAAAGCTCCGGACTCGGCTCTTCCTTTGGCGGGGATACCGCTTCCTTTACGACGAAAGGCAAGGCTGCCAGCCGTGAGGCGAAACTGCAGAAACTGACGGTCATTCTCGCGATCATCGTCGGTGTGCTTGCGCTGTCATTGACCGTCATCTAGGGGGCGGCTGAGCGAACCATATGCGGCGTGCCAGTGCGGTGCGCCGCTTTTTTCCGCAAAACACCCAACAATAAGCATGACGGAGAACGCGATCATTTTTAGTTTCACACACGGTCAATATACTTGACTTTGTGCTGACAGACCATTTAGAATGATTGTTAAATAATATATTATTTTCCGTCGGAAAGTGAGAGGGCTAAATCCAATGCCCGTAAAACGCAGCGTAAAGCCTGTTGCGCAGAACCGAAAAGCGCGCCATGACTATTTTATCGAGGAAACGCTCGAGTGCGGCATCGAGCTCTTTGGCACCGAGGTGAAATCTCTTCGCAATGGCGCATGCAATCTTAAGGACAGCTATGCGCAAGTGAAAAACGGCGAGCTGTTCATTATCGGCATGCACATCAGCCCCTACGAGAAGGGGAACATCTTCAACAGAGACCCCTTCCGCACGAGAAAGCTGCTGGCGCACAAGAGCGAGATTCGAAAGCTGCAGGTCGCATCCCAAAAGGATGGCATGAGCCTGGTGCCGCTCGAACTATACCTCAAAGACGGGCGCATGAAGCTCGAGATCGCGATTGCAAAGGGCAAGAAGCTCTACGATAAGCGGCATACGCTTGCCGATCGTGACGCAGACCGCGAAATGGAACGACGGATCAAGGAGGACAGATCATGAGAAACCTGCCGTTTGCGAAGGAAGCATTAGAGGCCATCGCAGCACAATTCCCCACACCGTTTCATATTTACGATGAAGCCGGCATCCGCGCAAACGTGAAACAATTGCAGGAAGCGTTCGCCTGGAACGAAGGCTTCCGCGAGTATTTCGCCGTCAAGGCACTGCCCAATCCTATCATCATGAAGTTGCTGTTTGACAGCGGCTGCGGCATGGATTGCTCGTCACTCACGGAGCTGATGCTCTCGCGCGCCATCGGCGTGACGGGGCACGATGTGATGTTTTCTTCCAACGATACGCCCGCAAACGAGTTTGCTCTCGCCAGCGAGATGGGCGTACTCATTAACCTCGACGACATCACGCACATCGACTTTCTCGCGGCAAACGGCGGTATCCCCAAGACCGTCTGCTTGCGCTTTAATCCCGGCGGAGAATTCCTATTGGGCAACACCATCATGGGTAACCCCGGCGAGGCAAAGTATGGCATGACGCGGGAGCAGCTTAGCGAGGGCGTAAAGAAGCTCATGGCGCTGGGCGCGACGGAGTTTGGTTTGCATGCGTTTCTTGTGAGCAACACGACGGACGACGATTATTATCCCGCGCTGGCAAAGAAGCTCTTTAAAACCGCGGTGGAGCTGCATGAGGAGACGGGCGCGAATTTCACGTTTGTCAACCTCTCCGGCGGCATTGGCATTCCGTACCGCCCCTATGAAAAAGAGACGGACATCCGCTACATCGGCGAGGAGGTCAAGCATCAGTATGACCGCATCGTTACGCCGAACGGGCTGAAACTGCGCATCTTCACCGAGCTCGGCCGCTATATCACGGGCCCATTTGGCTATCTTGTGACGCGTGCCATCCACAAGAAGGAGACGCATAAGAAATATATCGGCGTGGATGCCTGCGCTGTCAATCTTATGCGGCCCGCAATGTATGGGGCATATCACCACATCACCGTAATGGGCAAAGAGACAGATCCGTTGACTAACGTTTACGATGTTGTGGGGTCGCTCTGCGAAAACAACGATAAGTTCGCCATCGACCGCCCGCTGCCAAAGACCGAGCCCGGAGACCTGCTCGTCATCCACGACACCGGCGCACATGGCTTTGCAATGGGCTATAACTACAACGGCAAGCTCAGGAGCGCGGAAGTGCTGTTAAAGCCCGATGGAGGCGCAGAGCTCATCCGCCGCGCGGAAACGCCGCAGGATTATTTCAGCACGCTGGATCTGCTGGGATTCGAACTCATCGGGGGGTAAACATGCGCAAAAACAAGATTGGATTACTCACCATTTGCGGCGTTTTGCTAGTCGTACTCGTGGCGCTTTCGCTCTTTCCAGTGCTGAGCGTTAGTCGGTATGACCGCATGAGTGCGGATGACTATGATTTCAGCATATGGACGAATGACGCGCTCAGACGAGGTGGGTCGTTTGGAGATACGCTGTCCGCTGCGGTAGGTACGGTGCTGAATATTTACGATACCTGGCAGGGCACATACAGCGCGGTGTTTCTCTTTTCTTTGCAGCCGGGTATCTGGGGGCATACTTGGTATCCGCTCACGCCGGTGATCCTCATCACAACGTTGATGGCTGGGCTAGGGTATTTTCTTTTCGTCGTATGCAAGCGACTGCTTGGTGGAAGCAAAAGCATGTGGCTGATTTCCTGGATGATTGCGGTGATGCTATGCGTGCAATTTCCCCGCGATGCAAGCGAAGCTTTTTTTGGTATAACGGGAGTATGTATTATACTTTTTTCTTTAGCATACTGCTGTTTTGGTGTGGACTTGCGCTGGATACGACACTAAACAAGCATCTTGGCGCGGGTAATCTTGTGGTTCGCGCGTTCTTCCTAGTTTTCCTCACTGCTTTTATTGCGGGTGGTAACTACCCGAGCGCACTACTTTTGGGTATGATTCTGGCGGGGTGGTTGGGATGGAGCGTTTGGAAACGACACGCGCGGCTTCCGCTGATCATTGCGACGTCGGTTGTGTTTGCGGTCGGATTTATCATCAACATGAGTGCACCGGGAAATGCCATTCGTCAAGCGAACCTAGATTCGCTCAGCCCTGCGATGGCTGTGTTCACTGCGCTCATCGGCACACCGAAGCGGATCATCGGGCAGCTGTTTCGTTTTCCGAGCATCGTTGCGATTATCCTTTTGATATGGGTGCCGTTTTGTGTTAGAGCGCTGCGCGATAGCAAGGCGAAGTTTCGCCTTCCGTTACTACTTCCGCTCGCGTCTTATTTCGTGCTTGCCGCGATGTTTACGCCATCATATTATGCAATGGGCTACAGTGGGCCATATCGGCTTTGGAACATCGTTATGTACGCATTTTATCTCTTGCTGTTGGCGAATCTGTATTATTTCATCGGCTGGTGGAAGCGGAGATTACCGGCGCAGTACACGAAATCTTTGGGATGGTTATTGCGCGTCAAACGGATTGCACCAGTATACGTAGTGATTGTCATGGCTGCGGCGATTTTGCTCAGTGGTACGGGACCCTCTATCGGGCTAGAACGGGAAGGCGCAACCAGCGTTCGTGCATTCAAAGCGCTTCGCAACGGTACTACATGCGCGTATGCGTTTGCGTTTGACGCGCAGGCAGCGGCGATCATAGCTGCGCAACACGAACCGGTGGAAGTGTCGTCTATCATTGCGCCGGAATCATTGTTCCATAATGGGGATCTATCGAAGTATTTACTCATCAGCAACGAGCCAAGCAAATGGTATGGCAAAGATCTTGTTGTTGATGAAAACAACCCATAATGAGTGGATTACCGAACTAATCAAGCTGAGACGTGAGGATATATCCATCGTGTGAATAATGCGTAACAACTTGTAAATAAACTTGACGCAAGTCTAACGTTTGCATAGAATAAAGAGTAGGTAGACCAATGCATCCGTGGGGGCGAACTTGGCTTCGACGGGGATCGCCGAGGTTGGATAAGCGAGCCGAAGACCCGAACTTCGTAAAAAGCGGGAACAGATTAAAGTAACTGACAAAAATACTTTAGCTGTCGCTGCTTAAGCAGTGACCGTTCGCCTGGGAAAACCTACTGTCTCAGATACGGGCGTCATTTAGGGTAGGGAACGAACCCGTCTAAGCTTTGCAGCGGGCCGGACTTATGAAGCTACTTAAGCCGATATCCTGCCGGAGGGAGATCGGGAGAGGGAATGTTAAACCACCGGATACGCTCGTAGAAAGTCTGGTTAAGGGGTTTTCGGACGGGAGTTCGACACTCCCCGCCTCCACCAAAAAAACAGACAGATCCGCAAGGGTCTGTTTTGTTTTTTGGCACGAATGCGATAGGAGAGGGTCGATGCCCGACACTCCCCGCCTCAACCAAAACAAGGGATTTGGGAAAACACCTAAGTCTCTATTCTTTTGCTAAAAACCCAATAAACAGGCGAATATTCGATGAGAGCTATCTTCAGCGTTGAGACACTATTCTCAATCTTCAGAAAAAAATTAAGAACCTCTGAGAATAGTTTTAGCCAAGAACTCAGTCACCAGACTGCAGTAAAGCGGAGCATATACTTCCCTAAGCAACTGTTGATATATCTCGCTATTCTTTGAATGTTTCCGGATCATGCGCATCAACCGAAACTTCGCTGTTTGTTGCAGCCTGCGCAACAGCACATCAAATAGAGCATTGATTTCGGTGCTTTTCATCGATAGAATAAAGTTGACGAGAACAATTCGAAACGATTCTTCATGCAATAACAAAAGATGACAGGCGCGAAAGGGGCGAGAGCCATGGCGCAGAGCGACGCGATCACCCGATTGAGTGCGGATATCCGCATCCAGACCATCCGCGCACTGGAACAGGCGGGGTTTGGGCACATCGGCGGCTGCATGTCGGTTGCGGATACGCTCGCCGTGCTCTACGGCGGCGAACTGAACATCCGCCCGGAGCAGCCAGACTGGCCGGAGCGCGACTATCTCGTGATGGGCAAGGGGCATTGCGGCCCCGTGCTCTATGCCGCTCTCGCGTTGAAGGGATATTTTCCGATGGACTGGCTCAACACAGTCAACCAACCGGGCACGCGCCTGCCGAGCCATTGCGACAGGCTGAAGACGCCGGGCATCGATATGTCTACAGGTTCGCTTGGACAGGGACTCTCCTGCGCGGCGGGCATCGCGCTCGGCCTTCGCATGCAGGGCAGAAGCAACCGCGTGTTTTGTATCGTGGGCGACGGGGAGTTGCAGGAAGGGCAGATATGGGAGGCGGCAGCAGCCGCGGAGCATCTGCACCTTAACCGACTGATCCTCTTGATTGACGAAAACAAACGCCAGCTCGACGGCTATGTCTGCGATGTTTGCGGCGGCGATCCTGCCGAGAAATTTCGCGCGTTCGGCTGGAACGTTGTTCGCGTTTGCGGCTGGGATACAGATGCGATCTTACATGAAATCCGCGCCGCCACGGAGCAGGCGGGCGCGCCGAGCGCAATCGTGCTAGAGACGGTCAAGGGCATGGGAGCAAGCTTTGCCGAGCACGAGAGGAACAACCACTATATGGTGATCACCAAAGAGATGGCGGTTGAAGCGGTCGCGGAGATACATCGCCGCCTCTCAGCGGGTACATATCCCGCGGGGGAGGTTGTATGACGCACGATCCATTCACGCCCAGACCGGATGAAAAAGACATGCGGGATGCCTATTGCGACGCGCTGATCGCGGCGGCTGAAGCGGACTCCCGCGTGATCGTCATCGATTGCGACCTGTCCAACTCACTCGGTACGGGCCGCTTCCACGCACGGTTTCCAGAGCGCTCCTTCAACCTTGGCATCATGGAGGCCAACGCCTGTTCGATGGCGGCGGGGCTGTCGCTTACGGGCTTTGTGCCGTTTGTCCACTCGTTTGCAGTGTTCACAAGCCGACGCATGACGGATCAAATCTTTCTATCGTGCGCATACGCCGGGCTGAACGTGAAGCTCATCGGCGGGGACGCGGGCGTGAGCGCCGCGGTCAACGGCGGCACGCATATGGCGTTTGAGGATTTCGGCGTTCTGCGCAGCATCGTTGGCCTGCGCCTGTTTGAGCCGACGGATAACACCATGGTGCGCGCGCTGATACCGCACATCGCGTCTAGATACGGCGTGGACTATATCCGCATGCCGAGGCGAAGCGTGATCAAGATCTACGAGCCGGGCGAAACGTTTATGCCCGGCGAGGCAAAGCAGCTGCGCGAGGGAGAGGACGTTACCTTGATCGCCTCTGGCGTGATGGTTTCCGAAGCGCTGATCGCGGCGGACTTGCTGGAGAACGAGGGAGTTCACGCGAGCGTGCTGGACTGCTTTACGATTCAGCCGCTCGACACGGCGCAGATCGTCGAACGCGCGCAGCAGACCGGCTGCGTGGTCACCGCGGAGAACCACAATATAATCGGCGGTCTTGGCAGCGCGGTGGCAGAGCTGCTTAGCGAGCGCGCGCCTGTGCCGCTGGAG
This sequence comes from Eubacteriales bacterium, assembly GCA_030695285.1. Lineage (GTDB taxonomy): Bacteria > Bacillota > Clostridia > Christensenellales > CAG-138 > UBA7703. Next base: position 9,019 of record JAUYTF010000476.1, read on the forward strand.
CGCGTGGGTGTGAAGAACGTGTTTGGCGAGGTTGGGCCGCAGGCGTATCTCATGGATCGATTCGGTCTGCGCGCAAAGGATATCTGCGCGGCGGCGCACCGCGTCATCGAACGAAAACAACGATAGTATTAAGAAGAAAGACCCTGAAAGAAGAAGACTTTTAAGAAGAAAATTCTTAAAATAGAACTTGTAAGAAGAAAGACCTTGGAGGAAACGATCATGAGCATCGAACGCTTGCGCCCGTTTATCGGCGGGCAGTTCATCGAGAGCGAAACGCAGAAATACATGCCCGTCTATGACCCCAGCACGGGTGAAATCATCGCAGAAACGCCCTGCTGCACGGCGGCGGAGGTAGAGCGCGCGGTATTCGCAGCAAAACGTGCGTTTCCCGCGTGGGCGGATACGCCCTGCGCAAAACGGGTCGAGGTGCTCTATCGCTTCCGCGAGCTGCTGCTGCGGGACATGGACGCGCTGACCTATACCCTCTGCCGCGAACACGGCAAAAACTGGGAGGAAGCGCGCGGTGATCTGCTGAAGGTGAAGGAACCCGTAGAGATCGCGCTCGGCGCGCCGTCGCTGATGATGGGCGAATCGCTCATGAACGTGACCGCGGGGTTTGATTCGACGCTTTACCGTGAGCCGCTGGGCGTTTTTGCGGGCATCGCGCCGTTTAACTTTCCCGCGATGATTCCGATGGGCTGGATGATGCCGATGTGCATCGCCACAGGCAACACGCAGGTGCTCAAGGCTGCGAGTATGACGCCGATGACCTCCCTGCGCCTTGCAGCGCTGCTTGCAGAGGCGGGCTTGCCTGATGGCGTGGTCAACGTCGTCACCTGTTCGCGCAACGAGGCGGAGCTGCTGCTTTCGCATCCGGATGTTGCGGGCATCACGTTCGTGGGCTCCACTAAAATCGGGCGGCATATCTACGCGACCGCAGCGGCAAACGGCAAGCGTGTGAGCTGCCTTTGCGAGGCGAAGAATCACGCGCTCGTGCTTGAGGACGCGCCGATTGCGCGCACGGTGGCGGGCATCCTCAACTCTGCGTTCGGCTGTGCGGGCGAGCGGTGCATGGCGTTGCCGGTCGTGGTCGCGCAGGAGAGCATTGCGGATATGCTGATTGAGGAGATGGTGCGCCAGATTAGAACGAAGAAGATTGGCCCCGCGTACGACAAGACGACCGACATGGGCCCGCTCGTGACCGCCGAGCACCGCCAGAGCGTGCTGGACTGGATCGAGATAGGCATAACAGAGGGCGCGACGCTGGTTCTGGACGGCAGGCAAGCCACAGCCGAGGGACACGAAAACGGATTCTATCTTGGGTATACCATAT
>JAUYTF010000482.1 GCA_030695285.1 Eubacteriales bacterium
TGGTATGGTATCAAAAATCTCTAACCGTGAAAGAAAAGGTTCTGGGCAAAGATCATCCCTCAACCGCAACCACCTACAACAACATCGCGGGTGTTTATGATAGTCAGGGTCAATATGATCTCGCGCTGGAATGGTATCAGAAAGCTCTGTCTATCTTTCAAAGAGTGCTTGGTGAAGATCATCCATATACCGCAACCACCTACAACAACATCGCGCTGGTTTATAAAACCCAAGGCAAATATGATCTCGCGCTTGAATGGAATCAGAAAGCTCTGGTGATTCGTGAAAAAGTATTGGGTGAAGATCATCCATATGCCGCAATCACCTACAACAATATCGCGGGCGTTTATAAAATGCAGGGTCAATATGATCTCGCGCTGGAATGGAATCAGAAAGCGCTGTCAGTCAAAGAGAATTTACTGGGTAAAGAGCATCCCTCGACCGCCACTTCCTATTGCAACATCGCGAGTATTTATTCTTATCAAGGAAAACATGATCTCGCGCTGGAATGGTATCAAAAAGCACTGGCTATCGTTATAAAAGTATTGGGTGAAGATCATCCAAATACGATCATGATTAAAAAGAATATCGCATATCTTAAAGCAAATTCTTGATTATAGCCTTGGCGTTTATGAAGAAGAGGTTCGCTCCCGCGAACCTCTTCTTCATTCCTACAACCCCAACTCCCGCAAACTCTCAAACACCCTTCCGTCAATCTCCAACCTCTTCGCAAGCAGCTGTTGCGTGCGCTTTTTGCGGAGCTTGTTGAACTCCCGATCGCCGTACTTATCGTCGCCAAGGACGGGATGCCCGATTGCCGCCATCTGCACGCGGATCTGGTGCGTGCGCCCCGTGAAGAGTTCGATTTCGAGCAGGCTTGCTTCGCCGTCGCACTTGAGCACGCGGAAAGCAAGCTCGCAGCGCAGCGCGCCCGCGTCACCTTCGTGGCAGAGGCGGACAAACGCGTCGTCCGCGTCCTTCTGCACCCAGTGGACGAGGCGGCCTTCGCCGTTCGGCACGCCGCGCACCACCGCATGATAGATCTTTCTCAGCTCATGCGCGTAAAAGAGCTGCTCAAATTTTTCGGCGGCTTCTTCCGTCCGCGCGAAGAGCACAAGCCCCTCCGTGTTCACATCCAGCCGATGCACGGGATAGACGCTCTCAAATAGCGACTCCAGCTCGCCCAGCAGCTCGCCCTCCGTCTCCGCGCCTGCGTGCTTGTCCACGACGATGCAGTCCGCGTCCAGATAAACGCCCCGGCAGACGGAAAAAGCGGGCAAGAGCGCGATCTGCGGTGTAAACGCGGCCTCTACCCACGGCGGGGCGGAAAAGAACGTCATCGGCTCTTTCAGCGTGGGATGCGAGAGCGTCAGCGCATACGCCCAGAGGCGGATCTGCTCGCCGCCGTGCTCGCCCTGCGCATACCGCTGATCGCCATAGATCGGGTAACCCGCGTGCTGCAATTGCACGCGAATCTGGTGCGGCCTGCCGGTATAGAGTTCAACATCGAGCAGCGCGGTCTCCTCCGCCTGCGCGAGCAGGGCGTAGCGCAGGCGCGCTTCTTTTGCGCCCTCCGCGCCTTTTTCCACCACGCGGGAGGAGAAGGTGTTTTCATCTTTGATCAGCCAATCGGTCAAGAGTTCCTGCGGTTTAGGGTGCCCGCTGACAATCGCGCAATAGCGCTTCTTTGCCTCGTGCGAGTTGAACTGCGCGGACAATCTCGCCGCCGCCTTACTGGTCTTGGCAAACGCCATCGCGCCGCCGACGGGGCGGTCGAGCCGGTGCACCAGCCCCAGATACGCCTCGCCCGGTTTGCCGTAATGCGCGCGCAGATACGCCTTGAGGAGCGTGAGCAAGTCCTCGTCGCCGGAGCTATCCGCCTGCACAGGCAGGTTGACGGGCTTCTCGACCACGAGCAGGTGGTTGTCTTCATATAAAATTCGGATGCCGCTGTCCGTGCGCTCGTCGCGCCGGAGCTTGGGCTGGAGTTGTTGCTCTTCCAACGATTTGCTCTTTCTGTTATTTTGAAGTATTAGCGCTTCGGCGTCCAGCGTCCGCTCTCGCCGCAGGGCAGGAAAAGATTGTCCCGCTCGATCGGCAAACCCACCTCGTCGGACACCGCCTCCCCTTCCGGCAGGGCGACGCGCAGGATGTTTTTCAGCACGCTCGCGGCAAGGCCGGTGGTATAGCTGTTGACGAGGAAAAAAGCGGGGTCATCGCTCAGCAGCGCCGCGCAGTCCGCAACCAGCGGATAGAGATCGCTTTCAATCTTCCAGAGCTCGCCCGTGGGCCCTCTACCGTAGCTTGGCGGGTCCATCACGATGCCGTCATAACGGCTGCCGCGCCGCAGCTCGCGCTTGACGAACTTCACGCAGTCGTCTACGATATAGCGAATCGGAGCCTCGCCCAGCCCGCTAGCCGCGGCGTTGTCCTTTGCCCAGGCGACCATGCCCTTTGCCGCGTCCACATGCACCACCTCCGCGCCGCTGGCCGCGCACGCAACCGTGGCGCCGCCCGTGTACGCAAATAGGTTGAGCACCTTCGGAGCGCGGTCATGCGTTTTTTTCCAGGCGTTGAGTTCGCCGCGCATCCAGTCCCAGTTGACCGCCTGCTCGGGGAACAGCCCCGTGTGCTTAAAGCCCGTCGGACGCACGACAAACGTCAGGTCGCGATAGGTGACCTCCCACGATTCGGGCAGCTGCTTCTTTTCTTCCCAGTGTCCGCCGCCGGTTTCTGAGCGGATGTAGACCGCGTCCGCCGCGTGCTCGTCCATCGGCCAGACGGCCTGCGGATCCGGACGCAGGAGGGTGATGCCCTTCCAGCGCTCAAGCTTCATGCCGTTGCCCGCGTCCAGCACGCGAAAATCTTTCCAACCGTTTGCGATAAACATGCTATATCCTCCACGCGGCCTCATTCACCGCAGATATCATTCGAACTACAATACTATAGTAAACCGATTTTTTGCGCATTCGGAAAGAACGGATTTCCACCTTGCTCAGTATAGCCAGGCAATTGGCAGTAGTCGATAGAGCCATTCCCTCGCTTATCGCAAACGATC
>JAUYTF010000489.1 GCA_030695285.1 Eubacteriales bacterium
ATCCGCGCTTACGTCAAATGTCAGCACAGACGGGACATACGGCGTGGGGCTTGGCGTAGGGGGCGCGGTTGGAGACGGCGCGGGGGTAATCACCGCAACCTCCGGCTCAGCATCCCCGCGCAAGGCGCGCAGCGGCAGCGCGATGAGCAAAAACAGCACGCATAGACCGATGACGCCAAGCAAAGCAACGATGGCCGCGCTGCGCATCTCGTTGCCACTTTTATTTTTTCCTGCCTGTTCCGTCATGCAGAGCCCTCCTCGCGCGTTTCTATTATTCTAACACATCGGCTGTGTTTCTGACAAAGCGAGTCGCCAAAAGGTATCCGTGGATCACGGCTGCTTTTGACACGCCGCGTACGGAGTGTTAAAATAAGCACGGAATCTGGCAGCTTGAACCAACGATTGAACCGAAAAAGAGGAAGAACTATGGCCATTCATCTGGCTGCGATCGTGCCGCATCCGCCGATCATCCTGCCGCAAATCGGGCAGGGGCAGGAGCGCGAAATCCGCGCAACCATCGCGGCCTATCAGGAAATCACCCGTCGTGTGCGGCGCCTCAAACCCGATACGCTTGTGATCATCTCCTCGCATGCGACGAGTTATATGGACTATTTTCATATCTCTCCCGGCAAAAAGGCGCGCGGGGATATGAGGCGCTTTGGCGCAGAAGAGCTGCAGGTGAGCGCAATCTACGATGAAGAGTTCGCGCTCGCGCTGGAGAAAAACGCAAAGCGCTCGGGACTTGCCGCTGGCACGAAGGGTGAGCGGGAGAAAACACTGGATCACGGTACGCTGATTCCGCTTTCGTTTCTGGCGGAGCGGGAGCTGCCGTGCGAGGTGGTGCGCGTCGGCCTCTCCGGCATGAGTGCTGCGGAGCACTATCGCCTTGGCAAATGCATTAAGATAACGGCGGAAGAGATCAGGCGGGACGTCGTCGTCGTTGCAAGCGGTGATCTTTCGCACAAGCTACTCGAGAACGGACCCTATGGCTATCATCCCAGCGGGCCGGAGTTTGACCGTCTTGTGATGCAGGCGATGGATTCGGGGGATTTTTTAACGCTGATGACGCTGGATCCGACGCTATGCGAAGAGGCGGCAGAGTGCGGTCTGGGCGCGTTCTGGGTGCTCGCAGGCACGCTGGATCGGATGAGTATCAAAAGCGAATTGCTCAGTTACGAAGGCCCGTTTGGCGTTGGTTATGCCGTTGCGGCGTTCACGCCGGAGGGCGCAGACGAAAGCCGCGCGTTTGATGTGCTGTACCAAAGAGCGGAGCGCGAGCGGCTAAACGCCGTTCGTGCCGGCGAAGATGCGTTTGTTCTGCTTGCGCGGCAGACGGTGGAAGCCTTTGTGCGTACGGGAAAAACACAGCCGATACCCGAAGGTTTGCCGGAAGAAATGACACACAATCGCGCGGGCGTGTTTGTCTCGCTCAAGATCGCGGGCAAGCTGCGCGGGTGCATCGGAACCACCTCTGCCGTGAGCGCGAGCATCGCCGAGGAGACCATCAAAAACGCGGTTGCCGCTTGCAGCGAGGATCCGCGCTTTGACCCTGTTAGGGTCGATGAGCTCGTGCGTATCACGTATAGCGTAGACGTGCTCGGGCCGACGGAACGGATCGACTCCATAGAACAGCTGGATGTGAAGCGCTACGGCGTCATCGTCGTCTCCGGCTACCGCAAGGGGTTGTTGCTGCCAAACCTGGAGGGAGTAGACACCGTTGAGGAGCAGGTCAATATCGCCAAGCGCAAGGCGGGGATTCCCGAAAGTGAGCGCTGCCGGATGGAGCGCTTTGAGGTGGTGCGGCATACGTGAAGGCAGTTTGCGGAATCTGCCCGCGCCGCTGTTCGCTGGGTGAAGGGCAATTGGGGTTTTGCCGCGCGAGAATCAACCGCGGAGGCAAGGTTATTTGCGAAAACTACGGCAGGGTGACGAGCCTCGCGCTCGATCCGATTGAGAAAAAACCGCTGCACATGTTTTACCCGGGAGTAAAAATTCTGTCTGTCGGTAGCTACGGCTGCAACATGGACTGCGGCTACTGCCAGAATTGTGACATTGCGCGGGCGGACAGCACAAGCACCCAATGGGAGGCGATATCGCCGGAAGCGCTGGTGACCCTCGCGGAAGGCTATCGTCCGCAAGGCAACATCGGGCTGGCGTTTACCTATAACGAACCGCTGGTCGGCTATGAGTTTGTGCTGGATTGCGCAAAGCTCGCAAAACCGCGCGGGCTGAAGATCGTGCTCGTGACAAACGGCATGATTGAGTCAGAACCCTGGGAGCGGTTGCTACCGTTTATCGACGCGGCGAACATTGACCTCAAGGCATTTTCACAAGCGGGGTATCGCACACTCGGTGGAAATTTGGACACGGTGAAGGCCGCTATCGTGCAGGCGCAGGGGAAGATTCATCTCGAACTCACGACGCTGATCGTGCCGGGGTTGAATGATGACAACGAGAGTATACGCGCCGAAGCCGCATGGATCGCGTCTGTCTCTTCCGGGATTCCGCTACATCTCTCGCGCTTCTTTCCGCGCCATCGCATGAGAGACGCGCTCGCCACCCCACTGGAGACGGTGCTGCGGCTGGCGAAGGTTGCGCGGGAGCATTTACCGTACGTTTTTACAGGAAATCTCTAACAGATCAGATCAGTCATCCAGACAAGGAGAGAACACATGATCAAAACAGCAGCAGAGCAGCAGGTTCGTATCCGCGAGAATGTGCGCGGCGGTAAAGGCGCGCTGACCTTTCACGATTTTTTGGTGACGGAGGACGCCTTCGGCGCGGGGAAGCTTTTCTCGCGTACGGTGCTTCCCGCGGGCAGCTCGA
>JAUYTF010000264.1 GCA_030695285.1 Eubacteriales bacterium
GTGACAATATTGTAAAGAAAACGGAGCCTAAACTTAAGCTGCACCCTTAACGTGATACAGTCTGACACACTGTAAATAACGTCGGGGTGCAGCTCAAAACGTTCCCGTTTTTATTTGCTTGTAATTACTTCCTCGATCTGCCCTTATTGCGCTTCTTGGCGCCGATGGTGCCGGGCTTGGGTTTGGAGACGCGCTCGAGCGCTTCCTCGCCGGAGAGCTTGCGGATCTCATCCCTAAGCTTTGCCGCGTGCTCAAACTCCAGCTCGCGCGCAGCGGTTCGCATCTCTTCGGTGAGCACCTTGACGCGCGCGGCTTTTTCCTCCTCGCTCATCTCGTCGCCCGCATCCTCCACTTTTCTCGTGATGATCAGCGTCTGGCGCACGGCCTTCTTAATGCTCTGCGGCGTGATGCCGTGCTCCTCATTATGCGCCTTTTGTATCGTTCTGCGGCGGTCGGTCTCGTCCATGGCGAATTTCATGCTGGCCGTAATCACGTCCGCGTAGAGAATGACCTTGCCTTCGACGTTTCGCGCCGCCCTGCCGATGGTCTGCACGAGACTCGTAGACGAGCGCAAGAAGCCCTCTTTGTCCGCGTCCAGAATCGCGACAAGCCCCACTTCCGGTAAATCCAATCCTTCGCGTAGCAGGTTTATCCCCACCAGCACGTCAAAATCGCCCAGCCGCAGATCGCGGATAATCTCCATGCGTTCGATGGTCTCGATGTCCGCGTGCATATAGCGTACCTTGACCCCCATGCCGTCAAGATATTCAGTCAAATCCTCCGCCATGCGCTTGGTGAGCGTGGTGACGAGCGTGCGATAGCCCTTCTGCGCCTGCTTGCGCACCTCGCCCAGCAGGTCATCGATCTGCCCTTTGACGGGTCTGATCTCCACTTCCGGGTCGATTAACCCCGTCGGACGAATGATCTGCTCCACAACCTGCGTGGAACGCTTCATCTCGTAGTCGGCGGGTGTTGCCGAAACGCAGATCATCTGCGGTATGCGCGCCTCAAACTCCGGAAACTTCAGGGGCCGGTTGTCAAACGCGCTCGGAATACGGAAGCCGTAGTCCACGAGTGAAGTTTTGCGCGCGAGATCTCCGCGATACATGGCGCCGATCTGCGGAATGGTCGCATGGCTCTCATCCACGATCAGCAGAAAATCCTTGGGGAAGTAGTCGATCAGCGTAAACGGCGGCTGGCCGGGCTTGCGCCCATCAAAATAGCGCGAATAGTTCTCGATTCCGTTGCAAAAGCCGATTTCGCGCATCATCTCGATGTCATACTGCGTGCGCTG
>JAUYTF010000504.1 GCA_030695285.1 Eubacteriales bacterium
ATCCGCCCCGCAACAGGCGATAAGAGAACCGGACAATTCGGTCTCGCCCGCCACCACAATACTTCTGTTGTCCGCGATTACGGCAACAGCAGCCGCGGCAGTTGCAGCGACTTCTGTATTGCTCAAATGTAAAACAACGAAGTAACGATGTGAGAACCTTTTTTACTTGAGAACTGCAATTAAAGCAATCGGATCCCCTCGTGATCCTGAAAAGGAAAAGCCGGCACTATCTGTATGATAATGCCTGTTTTTTGCTAGAGTGTGTTTCTAAAAGCACGGCGGTACAGATCCGTCATCTTTTCACCGCTTTTTCGTCACTGCAACCTTGAAATAGCGCTGCTATTCCAGCGGCTTTGTTCCTCAAGTCGGCAAAAAATACGCTAGGCCTGTGCTCGTCGCATTTTAGAAACACACTCTAAACAGGTTCACTTGCGTTCGGTTTATTGCATCAAGTGTTATTTCGTCGGCGTCGGTGTGGGCGCAGGCGTCGGCGTTGGCGTTGCTTTCGGTGTCGGTGTTGCCTTTGGTGTCGGTGTCGGCACGGGAGAGGGCGACGGGGTTGGTACATACGTCCATTCCGGCTCGATGTAGGTGTAGACCTTTCTTAGACCGATATCCGTGTGCATGTGCCGGTTTCTGTCGTTTTCCGTGAGCATGAAGTGCATCGCATCGCAGGTGCTCTCGTAATAAAAGCCCCACTCAAACCCGGCGCGGTAAAGCGCAAGCTCGTAGATCAGATAGTTGATGATCGTCTTGGGCACCTTGTTGTAGCGCGCGGGATAGGTGCCGTTGTAGGAAAAGTCGTAATACTGTATTCCTGTCTCGTCCGTCTTGATGCCGTTATAGGACAGGTGGGTTCGCACGTCCAAGCCTATGAGGTAGTGATTGCGCGGAATATTCTTGTTTGGATACATGTGATCGTTTATATCGATGGCCGTACCTAGCGTGTGATGGCTGACGTATTCCAGATTGGACTGAAACCGCGGCACGTATGTGGTGGATTCCTCGATGAGATCCGCAAGCAGCAGCGTGCTGCCTTCGATGACAATCCCCTTGAAGTGGTTGAAGAGCGAAACGCGTAGATACGTGTTCTGGAGATAGTGGTTTGCTGCCTCAAAGTTCGGCACTGCGTCCACATGCACGCGCCCCATGCTGGAGACGACGATGTGCGCCGTGCGCCAGGTTTCGTCCGTGGCGATGCTGCGCCCGTCCTTGAGGGTATAGGGGAACATAAACGCTTCCGTGTTGCCGCGGAAAAACTCAAGCGCGTCGAGATAATTATCGTCAAACTTATTCTGCGAGAGCACGTGTTTGTTCATCACGACGATTTCACACGTTTTATCAACCAGCGTGACCGGTTCGGGCTGGGAGACGGTTGCCGCCTGAAGCGTAAAGCGATACTGCCCCGCGCGCAGTCTGCTGATGTCGAATTGTCTATCGAGCGATTCTCCGCCGATCGGTTCCACTCTGGAAGACAGCGAATAGCCCATAACGCCGCTCTCGGGCAGGAAGGTCACCGTTTCGTGAATGGCCGCGCCCTCTCCGGAAAGCGGCACAAACGCCGCGGTCACGCTCGTGAGCGGGCTGTCGGCATAGATCGAACCATGCAGGTTAAAGTCCAACTCATGCTGCAGCTGCATGCCGTCCTCGAGCATTGGCACCTCTGGGCAGTGTTGAAACTGTATCCCGTCGTAGCCGATAGGGATTGGGCCGCCGCCCGCAGAGACGTTTAGCATGGCGATGGTCGCTTTTTTCAGCCAGCCGTGCTGTGGCACATGTGCCTGCGCTGTGGTCCAGTGGCGCACCGCTGCGCTGTCCGCGCCTGCGCGGAGCATCTTTGCCGCGTTTGCCGCCGAAGATTCGGTGAGCGGGTCGTTTATGGTCGCCAGCACAGCCGGCGATTCTGCGCGCGCGAGGCGCTCTTGCAGATCCGCGTCTGTGATGCGCACAACCTGCGCGGGCAACACATAGCCAAAGTTGCCAGCCTCGGTGATCACATAATAATAGCCGTCGAGCTCGCCGAGAATGCGAACCAGATGCTCGCACTCCTTGGCGAGCACCGGCGCTTTTTCCTCCGGTTTTTCCAGCAGGTAGCACGCAGCGGCCTCGATGCGCGCATAGCCCGTGACGCCCGTTTGCGCGAGTTTGCTCTCTCGCGCATCCTTGACGAGCACATAGCCCGTGTCGCCAGAGAATGTGGAGCGCACCTGGTAAAACGCAGCACCCTCAGGAGAGGTCACTTCGGAAAGCACAATCAGCTCGCTTACGCCGCGAACCGTTTTGTTGACGAGCTTTGTTTTAGGCGATTTGGTGGTGGGCTCTGGGTATAGAAAAATCGCGCTGCGCATCGAGACAAGCCGCAGCGTCTGCTGATGGGTTACTAGGTTCTCACGGATGCGCGCGCCGACATCGAGGCTTGTTGCCGTCTTTGCCGCTGCTGCGGCGTGCGCTTGCCCATCCGGCGCTGGTTCCGGCGCAGGGGTTGCAGAAGCCTCCGGTGTTGCCGCCTCAGCGCGAATCCATACGGGTGCGGCAAAGGTGCTTGGCGCAACAAAGGCGCTTACTGCCAGAAACAAAATCAGGATGCAGTTGGGTAGAAACAGGGATCGACTCATAAAACTCCTATGCAAAAAAACGGTTCTGTGACAATAGTGCGCAGAAAATCACGCACGGGTATCATCCCATACTCTATAGTATACAGGAGCGGGCGGAAAAACACAAAGCGCACGATCGCAGGCTGCCTTTGCCGGAATGGAGCGGCAAAAAAGCAACGGGAGCGTGCGCCCCCGTTGCTGTGAAACAACTTGTTTCTCTTGATCTACTGCTCTACCCCAACTATTGACTAAGAGCTCCCTTTGTTTCTCTTAGTCTACTGCTCTATCCCAACTATTGACGGAGAGCCGAAAAAACACTTTAATCGTCATCCATTTCGATGCGCACGGCGTTTGTATAGAGCTGCTGCAGCTCGGGACGGAATCCTGCAACGAGCGTACCGCGGTAGAAGTCCGTTACGGTCGTAGAGTGAATCACCCGCATGTTGCCAAGATAGATCATCACATGCGATATGCGCGGCTGTGTTTCGCCGATAAGGAATATCAGATCCCCGCGCTGCAGCAGCGGGATGCTCGCCTGATCGCCGGAGCTCTTTGAGACGTATTTCAGCGTGAGGGTTTGCCCTTTGTAGTAAAGCAACTCCAGATGCGCAAGCCCGGAGGCCGTGGTCTCGCGGAACTGCTTGCCCCCGCTTCTGATCTGCGTCGCGCCCGCGCGGCGCAAAGACCAGCCGATCAGCCCGGAACAGTCATAGCTCACCTCGCCCATGCGGCAGAAGTTGTTATAGGGCGTTCCGAGGCGGTCATAGCTGGAGGAGATGATACTTTCCAGCAGATTCGCTTTTTCGTCGGTCACCTCCGGCTGAATGCGGCGCGCGGAATCGAAAAACTGCCAGAGGGGGGAAGCGCTGAGCTGTTCAACTTTCTCTACCGCGCCGTTTTTCACCCATAGCATGCTGTCGTTTCCGAGATAGATGCCGCAGGCGGTAATATAGCCGGAATCCGGCCCGCGCAACACGACTTCATACGTCTCGACCTCCGCCATATCGCCCGGCCCGTACTCGGCAAAAAAGAGCAAATCGCCGCGCTGTAGCTTCGCGCCGCGGGCAACATGCAGCCACTGTGTTGGCTGACCTTCGTAATAGGCGAGGTTGCCGCAGGAGTTCCAAAGTTTGAACAGAGAAGAGTTGTACACATCTTCGTGATAGCCGATGGGGTATTGTGTCAGATCCGAGAGTTCCTTCTGAAAGAACTGGTAATAGCCGGGATTCATATAGAAGCCAAGACGGGAGAGCCCGTCGTAAATCAGCGCTTCGGTCGAAGCGACAGAAGCCTGGGTTTCGGCATAGGAAATCAGGTTTTCGATGTCAAACGGCGATTCTGCCGCAGGGAAAACGCCTGAGGCAAGATATGTTTCCAGCGTTGCCTTGTCGATGAGCTTGAGCTGATCCGGCTTGACGAAACCACGGTTGCCGTCCTCGGTGATGACATAATAGAAGCCCCGATAGAGCCCTAGAATACGCGCGGCGTGATAGCTCTCCTGAGAAAGCACGGTGCTCTCCTCATCCGGCGATTTCATCATAGAGCAGCCGGGAACGATCATCAGCGCAAATCCGCTCACGCCGCTGAGCGCGAGCTTGCTATTCCGCGTGTCCTTGGCGAGCACATAGCCCGTTGCGTCCGTAAAAGCGGCGCGTACATGATAAAACAGCTTGCCTTCGGGGGAGGTAACTTCCTCTAGCACGATCAGATCGCTGATGGAGCGGTCGGTGGTGCGGTTGACCAGCGTTGTGCTCTCGCTGCTCGTTGAGGCTTCCGGATAGAGATCAATCGATCCGGCAAACGATACCAGCTGCAGCGTCTCCATCTGCGCCAGGAGATTGTCGCTCACGCGCTGACCCAGATAATCCACCGGCTCGGGGGTGGGTTCGGGTGAGGGGCTTGGGGTGGGCTCCGGCGTGCCCACGATATGAACCACATGCGGTGTTGCCTGCTCAACATCGGGCGTAGGCGACGGGGCGGCCTCCTCGCTGCGCGCGCAGCCCATCAGCAGCAGGAGCGGCAGGCAGCAAAGCCAGAACGGATATCTCGAAAGAACAGTACGCTTCATAAACCCTCCGGTTTGATTTGGCAGCGGGAGATCGGGAGCGATCACGCGTGTCGGCTCTGCCGGTGCCGCCAGCTGATCATCAGTATACACGAGCACAAGCAAAAAACAAAGCCGGCGCGCAATCGTCTGTGCAAACAACTCATTCGTTACATAACATGAGCTATTTTGTTACATTTTTGACCCGCCATGAAACAAAATTACCCGTGGCTTTGCAGGAGCGCCGTCATTCCGTCTGGCGCAATACAGCCGATCATCCAGGATAAAACTGTAAAAAATCCTTTAGAATCAAGTTCTTTTCGGGTGAAAGCATTTGCCGCGGCCACTGTTTCGGCGTGACGGAAGCCGCCAGCCGTCCTGCGTAACACGCAGCATAAAAAAGTGAAGCGCAACCGAAATCGGGCGAAAATGTAACAATTCGCTATTTTCGTGTGTTGCACGGGCACAACATTTGCATATGCCGCACGGTTAAATTCTACACCACGGAGGCAATCGCGCTGGCAGAGATGCACAATCCCATGCCTTCGTCGTTCATGCCTTCTGTCGTGGTCGCCTTGATTGAGACGGCTTCGGGGAGGAGGTGCATGGCACTTGCCAGCCGCGCCTGCATCGCCGCCGCGTACGGCTTGATCTTCGGGCGCTCGCAGATGATCGTAGCGTCCACATGCGACACGCGCAGGCGGTTTTCTTCGATTCTGCGCACGACCTCCTCTAGCAGCAGGATACTCTCGGCGTTTTGATAGGCCGCGTCTGTGTCCGGGAACAGCCTGCCGATGTCGCCAAGTCCAGCAGCGCCCAGCAGAGCGTCGATGATTGCGTGGGTGAGTACGTCCGCGTCCGAATGGCCCAGCAGCCCCTTTTCAAACGGAATCTCCACGCCGCCTAGGATCAGCTTTCGCCCTTCCACCAGGCGGTGCGTGTCGTAGCCCGTGCCAAAGCGCGCATAGTTCGCGAGCGCAAGCTGCCAGTCCGCGCCCGTGGTGAGCTTCTGGTTTGCCGCCTCACCTTCGGTGAGGACAAAGCGCGGCTCGTAGCCCGCCGCGATATACAGCGCGCAATCGTCGGTGACGGCGGAAAGATCGCCTGTGTCATAGGCGTGCTTGATACGGTCAAAGCGGAATGTCTGCGGGGTTTGCATGCGGATGAGCTTCTCTCGATCCAGCGTCGTAACGGTGGTTTCCCCCAACTGCACAATCGTATCCGTGACTTTTCCCGCGACCACGCCGCTGCCGAATGCTTCCGCGCTGAGGATGCTCTCGCGCACCGTCTCGGGCGAGACCATGCAGCGCGCCGCGTCGTGGATTGCGACGATGTCCGCGTGCTCGATGCTGCCTAGCGCGTGCTTGACCGACTGCGCGCGTGTGATTCCGCCCTCGATTATTTTGCTTGGCACGGGGCAGAATAGCCCCTCGACAAACGCGCGCGTATCGGGGGAGACGGCAAATACGATCTCCTCCGCGCCACCGCGGATGAGCGCGTCCATCGAGCGCTCGATGGCGGTTTTTCCCGCGATGGGCGTGAGGAGCTTGTCAAACCCCATGCGGGTTGATCCTCCCGCGCAGAGCAGAATGCCCACGACGCCGCTCATTTGTCCGCGTCCCCGCAAAGCACGGTGTACATACCTGCCGCGTCCTCTTTGTGTACGCTCTCTTTCAGGCTCTCAACGCGCACGAGCAGGTGCCGTCCGCCGAGCAGCAGATCCAGCGTGTCGCCCGCCTTCACCTCGGAGGATGGTTTTGCGACCTTGCCGTTGATGCACACGCGGCCCGCGTCCGCTGCCTGATTGGCGACGGTTCGGCGCTTGATGATGCGCGAAACCTTCAAATATTTATCCAAACGCATGTGTTTTTCTCTTTTCCGGATGTTCTTCTCCATATGCTCCCGCGAAACGGGAACTCGAAACCATGTTACGTTGGATCACTTTGATTGTCAAGATTGACAGCTGTGCCAAAACCGTGTATTCTAGTTCGCATCACGGGGGCGTCCGGAGAACAGCCGGACTGAGAAGTACCCTTGGAACCTGTTGGGTCATGCCATCGAAGGAAAGTGATACATATCGCAGCTTCTTTTTGATGGTCGTCTCACTGGCGACTATTTTTTTATGGGAAAAGGAGAAACTAAACTATGGAATTCAAACTGTTCAGTAAACTTGCCTCGCTCGAAGGAATCGAGCTGTACATGCTGCTTGGTGGCTTGGTCGTTCTGGGTCTTTTGATCTGGGCGGTCGCGTCGTATGCAAAGCGTTCGAAAGCACAGGCGGCTGCCGCGCCGGAGGCCGCGGACAAACCCAGCCGCACGCAGATGCTCGTCTACGGCGCGCTGTCGATCACGCTCGCGTTTGTGCTCAGCTACTTCAAGCTCTTCTCGCTGCCCTTTGGCGGAACGGTCACGCTGCTCTCGATGCTGCCGATCTTCGCCTACGCCGCCTATTTCGGCCCGCTCTACGGCTTCACCGCGGCGTTTGCGTTTGCGCTCTTGCAGGTGGTGCAGGGGGCGTATATCGTGCACCCCGTGCAGTTCATTCTCGACTATTTCGTGGCGTTTACGCTGCTGGGTACGGCGGCTTTCTTCCCCAAGAACCTGCCCGTCGGCGCGGCGGTTGCGGGTTTTTTGCGGATGATGGCGAGCACGGTCTCGGGAGCCGTGTTCTTCGGCTCCTATGCGGCGGAATACGGGTTTAGCAATCCGTGGGTGTATTCGCTGATCTACAATTTCCTCACCATCGGCGTGGATACGATTCTCTGCGTCGTCGTGGTCGCTCTGCCGCCGGTGCAGAGGTTGTTTAAGAGGGTGTTTAGT
>JAUYTF010000012.1 GCA_030695285.1 Eubacteriales bacterium
GATCTCGCTAGCAGCAGCGCGAGTGTCTTTTCTGCAGAAACGCTCTGCGCGAGATCCTTGAGCCGCGTGGCATCCACGCCGGAGAGCAGCTGCGCCACCACGCGGAATCTGCCGGCCTGTGCGGACGCCGCTGTAAATTCCGCCGCCATGTAGCCGTTGAGGGATCGGGCCAGCTCCCGTTCGCTCTTTTTGAGCGCACCGTAGTCGTCCGATAGTTTTTTTACCGCGTTGATCGCCGCTTCACGTTGGCAGGAGAAACGCCGCGCGATGGCGTCTAGGTCGTCGTGCTGCGCACGGTGGAGCTTCAGCGCCCGCTCGCCGCAGAAAAACGTGATGCGCGTGCCGCCCTTGTAGCTGCTGGAGTCCGCAACGAAGACGGAACCGATTTCGCCCGTCGTGTGGCAGTGCGGCGCGCAGCAGGTGCATAGATCCGCGCCCTCGATATGTACGATGCGGATCGGCGGTTTGAGCCCTTCCGCATGCTTGCGCAGGGGCAGCGCGGCAATCGCCTCTTCTGTGTCGTAAAACGTGGTCTGCACGGGCAGATTTTTCCAGACGAAGCGGTTTGCGAGCAGCTCCGCCTGCTGGATCTCCTCGCGCGATACGGGCTTGTCGAAGTCGATGGTCGCATAGTCCAGCGCGAGATGGAAGCCGACGTTGCTTGCCGCAAACAGCTCGTAAAATGAAAACGAGAGCAGGTGCTCGCCCGTGTGCTGCTGCATGAGGTCAAAGCGGCGCGCCCAGTCGATTTTGACTGTCACGCTCGCGCCGACCGCGAGCGCGCGATCGACCCGGTGGTAGATTTCGCCCGCCTCCTCGCGCACATGGAGCACGCTTGCCCCGCTGAGTGTGCCGGTGTCGGAGGGCTGGCCGCCGCCTTCGGGGAAGAACACGGTCTGGTCGAGCGCGACGTCAAATAGTTCTCCGGCGGGGACGCAGGAGAGGACGGTTGATTCGGCTTGGGTCTGGTGGCTGTCTAAATCATACAATCGCTTCGTCATAGAGATCTCCAATATTTTTCCATTTGCGCGCTAAAAAAATCAAAAGCACAGGCTTATATGAACGCAAACTGCTTGAGCACAAAGATGAATAAAAACATCGTGACGATCGAGAGTACGCTGGAGACGGCGACCAGTGCGCCCGCAAGCTCATCATCCGCTCCCATGCCGACTGCCATCGTATACGTCACCATCGCCACCGGCGCGCCGAAGATGATCAGCGTCACCACAATGAACTCTCCGCGAAAGCCGAGCAGCAAAAACGAGCCGACGACGACCAGCGGAATGATCAAAAGCCGAAGCAGCGAAACCACCGTGATGGCCGCGCGGTTCTTCTGCACCGCAGCAAACGAGATGGTGCCGCCCAGCAGCACGAAGGCCAGCGGTGAGGTCACGGCGGCCAGCCCGTCGATGGGTTTTTGCAGCACGGCGGGCAGCGTAATGTTGAAGAAGTTGACCGTAAAGCCAGCGATACACCCGAGTATGATGGGGTTGAGCAGCACGCGCAGCAAAACCTTGCCAAAGCGAACCCGCTCACCGCGATAGCGCTCCATCGCGACGACGGAAAGAATGCTGTAGAGCGGAACGCACAGGGAGACGCCGATGGACATCAGACCGAGGTTGTCTTCGCCCAGGAGCGCGGCGGCAACCGCAAGGCCGAAGATTGCGTCGTTGGAGCGGAAGATACCCAGCATCATCACGCCACGGCGGCGGTTCTCCTTGCAAAACACGGGCACAATCAGCGCGGTGAGCGCATAGATGGCGAGAATACCGATTGCCATATACAGCAAGAACGGCGTGTCAAACATGGTGTTAAGATCGCTCACCGCGACCGCGCGATAACACATCAGCGGAAGGGTGACGTAATAGATGATGTTGTTTGCGCCGCGCAGAATGCGCTCGTCCACCACATTGGCTTTGCGCAGCGATGCGCCAATGAGCATATAGATCATCAGCGGAGCAACAACATTGAAGGCGAGAAGAAGATTTTGCATGCACGAACCCCGGTTTTTGCAGTCTGCGCTCTCTTTTTGGCGCGATATCGGATGCATTATACCATACCAGTCCGTCTTGCGGGGAGGAGAAGCGCGATTTGCGTGCCTTGTTTTTGTATCGCGATGAGAGACCGGGTGCAGACGAAAGCAAAAAAGCAGCGGAACGCTTTCGAATGAGCTTTCACTTAGTACAACTGAAATCAGAATCGATATACGACAAAAACCAGATTCGTTAACAGCATGTAAAATGCGCGTGTAATAGAATCAATCGACCAGATACTTGTTCCTTTTGCCATAAAATGATGGTATGATGACATAAAAGTAAAAACAAAAAAGAGATATCTTATAACGAAGAACCATAAAGATGACGAAAAAGTGATGATCAAAAAAGAGATATCAAAATACAAAGAACATAATAGAAGACCAAAAAACAAAGATCAAAAAAAGAGATATCATAAAACGAAGAAGATAAAAGATGACCCAAAAACGATGATCTACAAGCGATCATCAAAGGCAAAGAACATTAGTAAGACTTAGAAACGTAGTACCCGGGGGTTGCATTGATGAGCAGGTTTTCTGACGAAACAGCACTCTATTACTTTAACCGTGGCGTTTCTACGGCGGCATATCTGGAGCTTGGTTGCCATGAAGGCGTAGGCGAGTTTGGGGAACGTGTGTTCCGCTTCTCCGTCTGGGCGCCGAATGCGGAGTCTGTCAGCGTGGTTGGCACGTTCAACCTCTGGAACGTCGCGGCGGACCCGATGGAGCGCGTCGGCACGACCGGCGTATGGGAGGTTGCCATCGGCGTGGCGCAACCGGGAGATTACTATAAATACGCGATCGGCACGCATACCGGAGAAGTGATCTTAAAGGCGGACCCGTTCGCCTTTCGCGCGGAGGCGCACGGAACTGCGTCGGCCGTCGGCGACATGCCGTATTACGAGTGGACGGATGAAAAATACCTCGACTGCCAGGGAGAGCCGGGCGACTCCTACGGCCAGCCGATGAATATTTACGAGGTGCATCTGGGCAGCTGGAAACAGGGGCTTGGCTACCGGGAACTCGCGGATGAACTGATCGACTACGTGGCGGACATGGGTTACACACACATCGAAATCATGCCGCTGATGGAGTATCCCTACGACCCCAGCTGGGGCTATCAGGTGACGGGCTATTATGCCGCCACGGCGCGCTACGGCGAGCCAGAGGAGCTGATGTATCTCGTCGACCGCGCACATAACGAAGGCATCGGCGTGATCATGGACTGGGTGCCCGCGCATTTCACGCGGGATGCGCACGGGCTTCGCCTCTTTGACGGCACACCGCTGTTTGAGCATCCCGATCCGCGCCGCGGCGAGATGCCGCAGTGGGGTACGCTGCTGTTCAATTTTGAGCAGACGCAGGTGCAGTCTTTTCTCATCTCAAGCGCCATGTATTGGCTCAGAGAGTTTCATTTTGACGGCCTGCGCGTGGACGCGGTAAGCGCAATGCTCTATCTCGACTTTGGCAAGCAACCGGGCGAGTGGCTGCCAAACCGCTATGGCGGACACGACAATCTCGACGCGGTCGCGTTTTTTCGAAAGCTCAACTCTGCGGTGAGCAAGCTCGAGGGCTGCAAGATGCTCTTTGCCGAGGAGAGCTCGGCGTATCCGTACATCACGCGCCCCATCGCGGAGGACGGCCTCGGCTTTGCCTATAAATGGAACATGGGCTGGATGAACGACATGCTCACGTATATGGGCATGGACAGCATCTATCGAAAATATCACCATGACAAACTCACGTTTTCGCTGTGTTATGCGTTTTCGGAGCATTATGTGCTGCCGTTTTCGCATGATGAGGTGGTGCACGGCAAAAAAAGCATGCTCTCGAAGATGCCGGGCGATTACTGGCAGCAGTTTGCCCAGCTTCGCCTGCTCTATGCGTTTCAGTTCGCGCATCCGGGTAAAAAGCTCATGTTTATGGGCTGCGAATTTGGACAGTATATCGAATGGAAAGAGGACGACTCGCTCGACTGGTTCCTGCTCGATTACCCGAAGCACACTGAAATGCAGCTGTTTGTGCACGATTTGAACCACTTTTACCTCGAAAACCCGCCGATGTTTGAAATCGACGACAGCTGGTCGGGCTTCCACTGGTGCGGGGTAGATGACAATATTCACTCGATCCTGTCGTTCATGCGCCTGGATCGGGAGGGCAACGCGCTGTTCTGGACGTTTAACTTCACGCCTCAACCTTGGCCGGACTACATGATCGGCGTACCGCGCTATGGCCTGTATACCGAGGTCTTTTCCACCGACGCGCCGCATTTCGGCGGCACGGGAGACTATCCCAACGCGCCGACCATGTCCGTATACGAACCTTACGGGGAGCATCCGTGCCGCATTCGTCTGCGGCTTCCGCCCTTTGGCGCGGTTTGCTATCGCATCACCCCGAAACCCCTGCCGATACTTGAGGCGAAACAGGAGGACGACGCATGAAGAAACGGATTGTGGCAATGCTGCTCGCAGGCGGACAAGGCAGCCGCCTTGGCGTGCTGACGTCCAGCATGGCAAAGCCCGCGGTGCCCTTTGGCGGCAAATACCGCATCATCGATTTTCCGCTCAGCAACTGCGTCAATTCGGACATCGACACCGTCGGCGTGCTCACGCAGTACCGTCCGCTCGCGCTCAACAGCTACATCGGCACCGGTCAGCACTGGGATCTCGATCGCATGAACGGCGGCGTGTTCGTACTGCCGCCCTACGTCACGGGCGTGGACGGGCAGTGGTACACCGGCACGGCCAACGCGATCTATCAAAACCGCGAGTTTGTAGACCAGTACGATCCAGAATATGTGCTCATCCTCTCCGCCGACCATATCTACAAGATGGACTACGGCGCGATGCTGCGCTTTCACATCGAAAAAAACGCGGTTGCGACCATCGCCGTGCTGCCGGTCCCCATGGAAGAGGCGCACCGCTTCGGCATCTTGAATACCGACGAAGCGGATCGCGTCACCTCGTTTGACGAAAAGCCAAAACAGCCCAAGTCAAACAAAGCGTCGATGGGCATCTATATCTTCAACTGGCGCGCGCTCAAGGAATATATGCGCGCGGATGACGAAAACCCGAACTCCACAAACGACTTTGGCAGCGATATCATCCCCGCCATTATCAGCGGCGGACAGGTGGTATTTGCCTATCCGTTCAAAGGATACTGGAAGGATGTCGGAACCATACAGAGCCTGTGGGACGCGAATATGGATATCATCGCGACGCCCCCCAAGCTTGTGCTCAACGACCCGCAGTGGAGAATATACAGCCGCAATCCCATCATGCCACCGCACTATGTCGGCGAGAGGGCGTCCATTACGCAGAGTCTGGTCACGGAAGGATGCCGTGTGGAGGGGAAGGTGCATCACAGTGTGCTGTTCTCCAATGTTGCGGTCGAAGCCGATGCCGAGGTATACGATTCCGTGATTTTCCCCGGCGCGGTGATCCTGCGCGGCGCGAAAGTCCATCAGGCGATCGTCGGCGAGAATTCCGTGATCGGAGAAAACGCCATCATCGGCGGCGAACTGCGCTTGGGAGAGAGCGTGGACAATTCGCTCACCGGTACGATTACGCTGGTTGGCAACGATATCAGCATTCAGTCCGAGGCGTATCTGCCACAGGGCACGGTTGCCACCGAGGATGCTTGCGGAGGAAGATGCTATGACAAGTAACGCGTTTGGCCTCATCTACACGGGCGAAACCAACCCGTTTTTGCGGGATCTCGCGCTCTCGCGCTCAGTCGCAGCGCTGCCGTTTGGCGGCAGATACCGCTGTATCGATTTCATACTGTACGATCTGGTCAACTCCGGCGTCACCAGCGTCGGCCTTATCACACAGAAAAACTATCATTCGCTGATGGACCACCTGGGGGCAGGTAAGGAATGGGACCTGCACAGAAAACGCGAAGGCCTTTTTATGCTGCCGCCGTTTATGACCAAGGAGAACACAGGCCTCTACCGCGGCAGTGTGGATGCAATCCGCTCCTGCCTTGGCTATGTGCGCCGATGCCCGCAGCAGTATGTCATCCTCTCGGGCAGCCATACGATATTTAACATGACGTTTAACGACATGATCGCGCGCCATATCGAGACGCGCGCGAACATCACCATGCTCTATAACGAAAGCGAGTTTGCGGCAAGCGAGGAGCAGAACCTCGATTTGCGCCTGCTGATGGACGCAAACGAGCGCGTCACCGAGATGGAGCTCAATCCTTTTTCTCCGCGCTCGGCTTATCGCAGCTGTGACGTGATGATCATGGACAAGCTCCTTTTAGAATATCTCGTCGAGGAGGCGTACTCGCATGGGGACTATGACCTCACCCGTGACATTCTGCTCAAGAAATGCCAGACGCTCAAGATCATGGGATACCGCTATGACGGGTATGTCGCGCGGCTGGATTCAATCAACGATTTCTTCCGCCACAACCTTGCTCTTTTGCAGCAGGAGGTTCGCAGCGATCTGTTTCACCCCGCGCACCCGATCTATACCAAGGTCAAGGACGAGGTGAGCGCAAAATACGGCGAGAATGCGGTGGTGAAAAACTCTATGCTAGCCGACGGCTGCCAAATCGACGGCACGGTGGAAAACAGCATCGTATTTCGCGGCGTTAGCGTGAAAAAGGGCGCGGTGGTGAAGAACAGCATTCTCATGCAGGCCGTCAGCATCGGTGAGAACTGCATGATGGATCACGTCATCCTCGATAAAAGCGTCGTGGTTCGCGAGGGGCGCACGCTCAACGGCTACGACGGATTCCCGATCATTCTGAAAAAAGGCACCATTATTTAAGAGCATCATCTGCGCGGATAGACCGGCGCGCCAACCAATCAGCGGCGGGCGCGGCTCGCCTGATTTTCCGTGGGCATTCGGCCGTACCAGATCGGCGAAAAAAGGTTTTTACGGGAGGACTTACAACATGAAGGTTCTGTTCTGCGCCAGCGAGTGTGTACCGTTTGTCAAAACCGGAGGGCTTGCGGATGTCGCGGGCGCGCTGCCCATCGCGCTCGCCCAAGAAGGGCACGATGTGCGCGTGATCATGCCGAAATACCGCGTGATCGACGCCTATTGGAAAGACCGCATGGAGCACGTTTGCCATTTAGACATCGTCTTTGGCTGGGAAACGCTCTATTGCGGCATCGAGCGCGTGACCGACAATGGGGTGACCTATTATTTCGTGGACAACGAGGCCCATTTCGGCGTCACGGAGATCTATGGCGACGGCATCACGGAAGGACTGCGCTTTGCGTTCTTCAGCCGTGCGGTGCTTGAGAGCCTGCCGCACATCGCCTTTTTCCCGGATGTGATGCACCTCAACGACTGGCAGACGGGGCTGATTGCGGCACTGCTCAAGACGCAGTATACCGCAAAGCCGGATTATGCGCGCATCAAGACCGTGTTTTCGATTCATAACCTCAAGTATCAGGGCGTCTTCTCCTGGCGTGAGATCGCGGGCAGGCTGGGGCTGGACGTTCGCTATTTTACCTTTGAATACATGGAGTTTTTCGGCTGCATCAGCTGCATGAAGGGCGGGCTTGTGTTTTCCGACCGGCTCTGCACGGTGAGCCCGACTTATGCCGAGGAGATCAAAACCCCGTTTTTCGGCGAGAATCTGGACGGCCTGATGCGCGCGCGGGAAAACACGCTCAGCGGCATTCTCAACGGCCTTGACTACAATATCTTTAACCCGTCCAACGATCGGTACCTCACGCACCACTTCGATATGGACGCGCTGGAGGAAAAGCTAGTCTGCAAGCGCGCCCTGCAGCGCGAATGCGGCCTGGAGGAGCGGGATGTTCCGCTCATCGGCATGATCGCGCGCCTGTCTCAGCAAAAGGGGCTTGATCTCGTGGAGCGTGTGCTGGGGGACATCATGCGAAACGACGTGCAGATCGTCTTTCTCGGCAAGGGCGATCGCAGGTTTGTCGACATGCTCAACTGGGCAAACTGGCGCTATCCCAAGCGCGTGCATGCGCGCGTCGAGCTGGACGAAGGGCTTGCGCACCGCGTCTATGCGGGGTCGGACATGTTCCTCATGCCGTCTCAGTTTGAGCCCTGCGGCCTGAGTCAGATGATCGCGCTGCGATACGGATGCGTGCCCATCGTGCGCGAAACGGGTGGGCTTAGGGACACCATCACGCCATATAACATGTATACCGACGAGGGAAACGGGTTTTCGTTTGCCAACTATAACGCGCACGAGATGCTCTTTACCATCGAGCGCGCGATCCGGTATTGGAACGAGGACAAGGCCATGTGGCGGCGCATAATGCTGCGCGGCATGGCAGACCGCTTTGACTGGGCAAAGCCTGCAAAAGCGTATCTTGCGCTCTATGAAAAAATGCTGCCCGTGGCAAATGCTGTCGATGCGTCACAACCCTGCGTACAGCCCCCGCAAGAAACAGCGGAGGCGAAAACTGCGAAAGCACCGGAAGCGAAAGCGACCATCGGAACGATCAAAGCGCCAGAAAAGAGTGAAACCGCAGAAAAAGCGAAGACCATCGAAACGATCAAAGCGCCAATAAAGAGCGAAACCGCAGAAGAAGCGAAGACCATCGAAACGATCAAAGCGCCAGAAAAGAGCAATACCACCGACAGAATCAAACAATAGGCTTCAGAATAAGAAACCTCATATCAAAAGAGACGCTCTTGAGTGAGCGCCTCTTTTCTGTTACTGCCCTTGGGCTTTTCAGACAAATTCTCGTGAGCTGGTTTCGCCTTCGCTCAGATTATGAGCAGCGGGCGAAGCGGGCGCGCCGGGCGAAGCCGGTGCGCCGGGCGCAGCAAAGGGCGATGCAGGCAGCCTGCCGGTGAGGTCGAGATAGAATGCGGTGGACGCGGCCTTTGTGTAGGGAGCCAGGAAGATGATTCCGATGCCGCCCGTGAACGCGGCAAGTAGCCACCAGCCGATGAAGCTGAAATCCAGACAGAAGAGACGGCCTTTGTTGCCCGCCATCATCTGCTTGGACTGCTCGATGGCTTCCGTTGCGGAAAGATCAGGATTCTCCGCCATCAGATACGGCGCCATACTGTAGCGGTAAGACGCGACAATGCCCGGAATGATGAACAGCAGCGCCCAGGCCAGCGTCTTTAATAACATCAGCAAACGCAGCACCAAAGCGTTGCCAAAGGCGGAAAAGCGCGAGAACAGCGTCTCGATCTTTGGCGCAGAGGTGCTTTCATACAGTGAGAGATTGAAGCGGTTGTAGCCGAGCTCTACCGCGCTGCCGATGATGAACATGGCAATGCCGTAGACGACGAACAATCCGCCCAACGCCGCGATCACGCCTGCGAACGGGCGAACCATCGTGTAGATCGCGTCCAGATCGATTTGCCCGTTTGTTAGTTCTTGCACACGCTGCGTGACATTTCCAGAGTCAAAATTGAAGTTGAAATCGATCGAACCCCTTGAGCCTGCGCCCCCGAGTATCGATGCGATCAGACCGGCGAGCACCGCCCACCAGTAACGCCCGCGCAGGATATTCCACGCGGACTCCCGAAAATCTTTTGCACGTTTCATAGTCCCAACCCCCCCAGTTTTGTTTGTGATGCATCCGGCGGAAAAAACCTGCCGGAGAAAGCCGAAAATGCGCGCAGTTGCTCACTCGATGTTGACCCAATATTTATCGATCATACAGATCGGGCGGTATGCCATCTTAGAGTAGCGCAGGCGCTCTTCGCCCGAATCGTCCTCGCGGTTGATATAGAGCGTGCTCTTCTGAGCCGCATATTTAGCAAACCAGGATACGATCGCCTGATAGGAGCCCGCGTAGTCTACACGCGCTTTCTCCACATGGCAATGCAGCGTGTCCCCGACGATTTCGCCGACCGAGAGCGCGACGACGGTTCCTGCAACGTCGATATAGCCGGCCTTTTGACCCAGCACGAGCGAATCCGCCAGCAGCTCTTTTGCGCGCTTCATCTCCTCGGCCTCAATCACCTTGTCGAGTGGCACGTGCTGCTCATACTCGTCCAGAAAGGCGATGGCGGCGGGCAGCGTCTCTTCCGTGACAGGCACAAACACCGCAGAAGGGTTGTCCTTGCAAAACCGGTTGAGGTGGTTGCGCTGGGTGTGGTACTTCTTGCCGGGAAAGTCCATCAGGTCGCACGCGTGATAGAGATAGTCCGCCCAGTCGCGGTTGGTCGAAACCACCGCGCGCTCTCCGTAGCGTTCGCATAAAAGCGCGCGACCCTCCTTGGGCACGGCGCAAAAGCGCAGCGGCATGCCGCTTTCCTTCGCGTGCGCCTCAATGGCATCCAACGCGGCGTTGAGGTCCCCGTTACCGACGGGGAAGACAAAGCATATCCCCTCGCCGGGATAGGTCGCCAGCATGACGAGCATGCCGGAGACGATGGCAAAGGCTGAGCGAAAATACGCGCGCCACTGAAACACAGCGCCGAGTGTATAGTCACAACTGCGAAATGGTTGAACGTCCAAATACGGCTTAATCTGCTGCGCATTCTGGATCGTTATTTTTGAAAATTCCAACATAAAACCCCTGTATCTTACGGCGCAGCCCGCGGCGGTCTGATCGACGCGGAATGGCGAATGAATTCACTTGTATATGATAGCACGACTTTTGGCAGCAGGCAACGCCGCGCAGCGCTGCATTGCGTGAAAGGATTGCAACATTTTTTACGATTAACGGCTGGCAGCTTGCCTGAGAACAGCCTCCAGGCGCAAAAAACGACAAAATACGACAAATATCGATGAATACTTGAAAAGAATATCGTAAAAAAAGCGGAATTGTACGAAATTCCTCTCCACACAGCCACCGGTTATGGTGTACAATATACGAACAAACGTTCGCATCATGCGAACACAGGAGGATGAATGAAAGCGATCTCGTTACCGCATCTTCGCGCGGAGGCAAAACGCCAGCTGCTCAGCTACCGCCGCAACAACTCCCGCGTCTACCGCAGCAACGCCATTCGCGCAGAAGGCTGGGCGCTGCTCGCCTGGGTGCGCGCAATCGACTCTGCCCGCATGTATCTGCGCGCGCAAAACCCGGTCAAGGAGCGCTATATGAGCCGCCTGTTCGGGCTGGATGCGCCGCTGCCGCGGGGGCAGCCGGTGCGGGCTCGCCTGGTTCGTCTCTGCGAGGAGATGAATGTCTCAGAATCTACGCTCTACAAGTGGCGCGAGGATATTCTCGAGATCGTGCTTTACGCGGCGATGGAAGCTGGCGTCGTGGGCCTCTTTGGCCTTCGAGAGGCGGAGCAGCTCAAGCGCGCGCAGCCGGAGGGAAACGACCCGCGCGATTGACGCGGTTTGTCCGCGGGTGATAGAATGCAGGAAAACCGCGCTTCTGCCACCGGATGCAACAGCAAAAAGGTGGCAGGGCAACGCAGGGGTAGTGCATGGCAAAAGCCACCAGTCTCAACATCGGCTCGTATACGGTCAGCGTGACGCGAAAGCACATCAAGAATCTCTATCTGCGCGTGCTGCCGGAGGGCATCTGCGTCAACGCACCCGTGCGGACGACGGATGCAGAGATCTCCCGCTTTGTGCTCAGCCGTGCGGACTGGATTGCGCAGCAGGCAAAGAAGCAAGCGCGCACGGTTCCGCGCGGATATGGCGACGGGGAAGCGCTCCCGTATTTCGGCAAAGAGCTGACGCTCCGGCTATTTTTTTGCAAGGGGCGAACGCACATCGCGCTGCGCGGGGACGCGCTGGAGCTATATATCCGGCAGGACGCAAGCCAGGAAGCGCGCAAAAAGGCGGTGGACGCGTGGTACC
>JAUYTF010000019.1 GCA_030695285.1 Eubacteriales bacterium
AACAGCAGTCATCCTCCAGGCGCCTATGCTGCCTGCCAGCGAACGCAAGGCGGCTGAGTGGATGTATTATAATCTCGGCAAATGGGTGTATCTCATGGATGCATGGGACGATTGCGCGCGCGATCAGAAAAGCGGCAACTACAACCCGTTTCTGCTCTCCGGCATGGCAAAAGAGCAGGCGGCGTTCCTGCTCACCATCACGCTCAATGAAGCGAAAAAGGCCTATGATCTTTTGACACAAATCGCGCCCGGCGGCGTGCTGGAAAATATCATGACACTAGGACTGATGCATGCGCAGGAGCGCGTGCTCTTGGCACAGGATTGCGGAGCGCAGGATAAGGCCGCGCCGCAGACGGATAAAGGAGACAACGAATGAACCCCTATAAAGTGCTCGGCGTGAGCGAGAGCGCCTCGCAAGAGGAAATTCGCGCGGCGTATCTGGAACTGGTGAAAAAGTACCATCCGGATAAATATGCGGACAATCCTCTCAAAGAACTGGCCAGCGAGAAACTCAAGGAGATCAATCAGGCCTACGAAATGCTCACAAAGAGACAGACGACGAACGGCACTTATGGTTCCGCGTCCTCCGGTTCTTACGGTTCCTACAGCGCTGGCAGCAGCTATTCCCGTCCGGGCGGCACGGCTTACAGCGGTCCGTTCGCGGCGGAGTTTGCGCGCGCGCGCTCCTTTATCAACCAAAACAATCTTCAGGCGGCGCAGGCGATCTTAAACGGCGTCTCGGTGCACAACGCGGAGTGGAACTATCTCACCGGCGTCGTTCTTTTGCGTCAGGGATCGTATGAGCGGGCAACCGCGTGCTTTAGCCGCGCGTATGACGCCGAGCCGGACAATCCCGAATACCGCAACGCCTACACCTCGCTGAACAATTCCGGCAGGGTGTATCAGCGCGGCACCAGCGGAAACATGGATGCTTCGCCCTGCTGTGATGTTTGCAGCGCGCTCATGTGCCTCAACTGCTGCTGCGGGGGAGACTGCTGCTAACGCTCATCGACAATGCCCTTCGGACTTTGCCGATGCATGATACTGTGTGAAAAAATGCCGCGAAAGCGGCATTTTTAGCAAATTCGGCGAATGAATCGCCGAAATTGTTTGAAGTTACGATAGGATGTTTAGCTATCGTTGAATAGAGCAATTAAGACAACAGCGTTTTCTGAGAGCTGCTTTTCTTCGATAGACGCAATTATGATTGGATTGAGTCGATGATGATGTCGCATTGCGATAAAATATCCAGCGCCTCAAAATACTTGTTTTCCAGCGGAATCCAGCGCTCCTGAAACATCGGCAGCGCGTCTGCTCCGTTTCTCGCTGAAATGCGCGCCGCTTGCTGCGCGGCACCGATCCGGCAAAACACCTTTAGGTCATAATAAGGCGCGAGCAGCGGATGCAGGCAGTATGCGCCTTCGCCGATGATCACGCGGCTCGGTAGCACGGGTATCGGCGCCAGCAGTCGGTCTTTGCGGCAGTCATACCTGCGCACCTTGACCACTTCGCCGCGCGAAGCAGGTAAAAGAATCTGGGAGAGAAACCGCTCCGCGTCCACGTTGCCGCCGGGCTGGCTGAGCCGCTCCGGCGTGCGCATCTGCGGCTGAAGGAAATAATCGTCCATGTGAAACACGTTTGCGCCGAGCATGCTGCCTAAGCGCGCCGCCATCGTGGTTTTGCCGGCGCAGCAGTTGCCGTCGATGGCGAGCAGCACACGCTCCCGCGTTTGCAGCAGTGAAGCGACACGCGCGGTGATCTCCTGATCGGCGTTGCCGGAAAAAAAGGATTGTGGTTCGTTTAACATGGATTCTCCTTGGAAAACAATCATATACGCGGAAGCTTTCGCGTGAGGATAGTATATCATAAGCACCTGCATGCTGCGCAACAAGACGAAGCCGCCGCTTGCGGCTTGAGAAGCACCTAAGGGAGGCAAAAGGAATGATACTCGAAACGACACGTCTGCTGCTGCGCGAGATGACGCAGGAGGACTATCCTGCGCTGGCCGAAATCATGCAGGATCGGGAGGCGATGTTTGCCTACGAGCACGCGTTCAGCGGCGAGGAAACGTAGGCGTGGCTCAATCGCATGCTCGAACGTTACCGTACGAATGGATTTGGCCTCTGGGTGGTCTTGCTGAAAGCGACGGGGAAGATGATCGGCCAATGCGGCCTGACCTAGCAGAATGTATCCGGAGAGAGCGGGCTGGAGATCGGATACCTTTTTCAACGGAAGCACTGGAAGAACGGGTATGCGTAGGAAGCTGCGCGCGCGTGCAAAGCATATGCGTTTGACCGGCTCGATGCCGAGGAGGTTTTCTCCATCGTCCGCGAGAACAACATCGCTTCGATGAACGTTGCCATTCGAAACGGGATGACCGTGCGCTGCAGGTTTAGCAAGCACTATTACGGCATGGATATGCCGCATTATGCGTTCTCTTTGCGCAAAGAAGAACCGGAAATAATCAAAAAAAAACCGCCTGCGCGGATGCAGACGGGATTCAGGCGCTGTTCATGTGAGTGTTTCAGACAGATGATTGCGCATGCGCACCCAACGAACCGCGCCATCCACCGGCTGACGGTCGTTGACGCGCAGGCTGAAATACTTTCCCTTGCGGCGGAAGAGCTCATATTCGATCATGCGGCGGAACGTGGGCGGCGCAACGGCGGTCATGATCGAGCCGGAGAGCGCAACGTGAACCGTCGGCTTGAGATGCAGCGCATCCGAGACAGCGACGACGCTATCTGCCGCATGGCTCGCGGCGAGCGCCGCATAGCGCAAAGCGAGTTCGTCGCCTGTTTCCATCGCGGTGAAAAACAAACCGATGAGCTGACGCGCTGACTCCTCGTTTTGTATGCGGGCGGCGGAAGCGAGAAACGACTCCGGCGTTCGCACATCAAATAAGGTGAAATACGCGTCCTTAAGCGTGGTATACGCCTTGCCGAAAAACAAGTGCTGATACACGCTGCGGTAAACGAAAGCCGCGATATCAAAACCGCCGCCGGTATCGCCGGAGAGCACGCCGATGCCGCCGAACTGCGCGCGCGCTCCCTCGGCATTCATGCCCGCGCAGGTAACGCCGGAGCCTGCCGAGTAGCAAATGCCGACCCCTGTCTCAATCCCCGCCATCACGCCCAGATAACCATCGTTGCAGACAAAGCAACGCTGCAGACCGCGTGCGTGCAGCGCGGCTTGCAGGGCGATCGCCTCCTCGTCGTAATCTGCGCCCGCGAGGCCCAGCACCGCATCCGCCACATGGCTGAGGCTGCATCCCTGTGCTTCGAGTAGATCCGCGATCTCGCAGATGAGCACATCTGCCGCGCCGTCAAAGCCGCCCGGCAGGGTTTCATGATTGCTGGCACCTCCGCGGCTTGCGGCAATCACCGCACCGGACGCGTTGAGTAAGCGATATTCGGTTTTCGAATTGCCTCCGTCAACGGCAAGATAGCATCTTTTTTCGTCCATGGCAGCAGTTCCTTGCAGCGAAGTCAGTCGATTTATCGTTCGAGCGTTTTAGCGCGCATTTGTAATTAAAATGGAGCTGTTTATTGCGGAAAGAATCGTGGCAGAAGGGAGCGGTTTTGTGCTAGCATTTCGTAAAGACAGGGCGCTGCCTGATCCAGATCGGCCGTGATGGGGTTGCAGGCGAGCGCGCGCAAAGCTGTTTGGCGATCTCCCGTGATCGCTGCCTGCACGGTGAGCGATTCATAGGCTTTCACGCTCGCGAGGAGCGATTTGAGTACGTCTCCGGGTTCTCTGGTGAGCGGCACGCGCGAGACACTGTCTTTTTCGACATAACAGCAGGTTTCAATGACACTGCACGCGGGCAGAAAATCGAGAACGCCGTGGTTTTGCACATCTACCACATGATAGCCCGGCACAGCGCCGGAAAGCGACGCAATCAGCGCGATTGCCGCCTCCGAGTAGAGATGCCCGCCCCGCTCGGCCAGCATGGGCGGCACGGTGCGGTTGCGTTCGTCTGCATAATAGGAAAGCAGGCGGGTTTCGATCTCGACGCAGGCCTCTCCGCGCGTCTGCGGCGCGGCTTTTTGCTCGGATAGTTTGCGATTCGGATAGAAGAAATATTGCAGATAATCGTTGGGGATCGCATCA
>JAUYTF010000022.1 GCA_030695285.1 Eubacteriales bacterium
GACAGCAGCACCGCGGGACGGGGCTGAAAAATGTCATCGAGCGCCTGCGCATCTATTATGGAATACACAGCGTGTTTGAGATCAAGAGCGGCGGGCGCGGACGCGGCACTGCGGTGACCATCAGCCTCCCCAAAAACGGCATGCACAATATCTAAGAAGCGCCCTTCTTCCGGCAGGCAAAAAAAAGACCTTTCTGACCATCCACCCTATCGATATCCCCCAACGTTCATATTTCGGAGTAACAACATGTATAAGATCCTATTAGCGGATGACGAGGGCATCGAGCTCGACGCACTCACGTTCATCCTCGAAAAAAACTTCCCCGGCCAATGCGCCATCGAGACGGCAAAGACCGGCTACGATGCGGTCGAGCTTGCCGAGCGGTCGCGTCCCGACATTGCGGTGATGGATATCCGCATGCCTGGCATCAACGGCATGGAGGCCATACAGGCGATTCAGGCGACCTCCCCCGGCACCCTCTTTATCGTGCTCACAGCCTATGATAAGTTTGAGTACGCCAAAGAAGCCATCCGACTTTCGGTGTTTGAGTTTCTGACCAAACCCGTCAACCGCCTTGTGTTTTCGGATGTGGTGCGCCGCGCGATGGGTCGGGTGGATTCCGAGCGCAAAGCGCGCAGTTCCGCGCTCAAAACGCGCGAACGCATGGAGAACATGCTGCCCGTACTGGAGAGCAGCTTCGTTTATATGCTCCTCATGCAAAACGACGATTCCGCAGCGTATGCGCGTTTGTTTGATATTCTGGGGATCGATTCCAAGTTCGCAACCGTCATGGTACTCGAGCTGACGCGAATGCTCGGCGGAGACATGCTGGATCTCGGCATCAAGGCCAGCGAGGGGTATGCCGCCATACGCAGCCTCATCAAAGAATCGTTTTCCTGCGTGGTGGGACCCGCGATGGCCAACCGCATCCTCATCATTCGTCCGGCGGAGGAACCGGAGAACGAGTATTACGAACGCCTGCTGCTCATAGAGCAAGGGCGCGCGCTGGCACACCGTGTTGAAGACAAGAGCGGCGTGGAATGCAAACTCGGCATCGGCACAACTGTTGCGCTCACCCGCCTGTGCGAGAGCTATTCACAGGCGGTCAAGGCGGTCAAGCACTGCAAGGGTATCGTGTCGCATTTCAACGACCTGCCCATCGTGTCCGATTATGAAAGCGGCTACCCAGCCGATCGGGAAAAACATCTGGAGGAGATGATTCTGCGCGGTGACGCACAGAGCGCGACGGCGGATGCCGAGGTGTTTTTTCAATGGATGGTAGAGCGCTATCCGGAGCACGATATGGCAATTCGTCTCAAGGTGCTGGAGTTTGTGATGCGCGCTGAGTACAATGTGTTTCACGAAGGCGGCGGCATCAAGTATCATTTTCTGGATCGGGACGACTATCTGCAAACCGTGCTTGCCGCCGAAAACTACGAGGAGCTCAAGGGTTGGTTTCTGCGAAAGATCGCCGAAAGCGCACGGAATGCCTCCTCAAAAGCGAATGAAAAGGCAAGCCATGTCATCTTGAAAGCGCAGACATTCATCGATCGCAACTTTCACCGCGACCTCACACTCGAGGAAGTCTCGCGCGAAGTACACGTGAGCCCCTATTATTTCAGCAAGCTCTTTAAGGAGCAGACGGGCGATAATTTCATCAACTATCTCACGCTGCGCCGTGTAGAAACCGCAA
>JAUYTF010000026.1 GCA_030695285.1 Eubacteriales bacterium
CGACGGGAAAATCCGCCTACTTCGTCGGCAAGCCAAACCCGCTGATGATGCGCACCGGCCTTCGCATGCTGGGCGTGCACTCCAGCGAGGCCGCGATGATCGGAGATCGGATGGATACGGACATCGTCGCGGGCGTGGAGAGCGGACTCGACACCGTGCTTGTGCTCTCCGGCGTGACCACCATCGATGAGATGAAGCGCTTCCCCTACCGCCCGCGCCTCGTGCTCGACGGCGTTGGCGACATTCCGGGCTGAGCATGATACAAAACACAAAGGCGACGCAGAACATTGCGCCGCCTTTCTTAAAGAGTATGGATGGGAGATGAATCATGAAGAAATATCTGTTTCCGCTCGGCATGTGGCTGGTGTTTGAGGCCATTGCGATCACGCTTTGGCTTACCACCGATACGATCTTCTACCTTTTTAACTTCACATACATCGGAAGTTGCATCGCGGCCGGCATCGTGCTGTTCATCAAAAAATACCCTTATGCGCGTCAGGTGGTACAATTTGCAGTTGGGCTCTATATGCTTGTCTATCTTGGCATTCTTTCGCGCGAGAATATGCAGCTCGCCGGATTCTGGTATTATCTCTTCCTCGGCGTGTTTCAGGCGGCGGTGATCCATTATGCGGTGGCAAAGATCTTCGGGCCGCTGTTGTTCGGGCGCGGCTGGTGTGGTTATGCATGCTGGACCGCGATGGTCCTTGATCTGCTGCCTTACAAAGCGACCAATTTGCCCCGAAAGCGCATTGGCTGGATTCGCTACCTTGTGTTTGCTTCTTCGTTCGCGTTTGTCGGCGCGCTGTTTCTCTTTCGCGTGCCCAAGCTCGACGACATTCTTTTTTGGAGCTTTCTCATCGGCAACGCGGTCTATTATGTCGTCGGCATCTCGCTAGCCTTGGCGTTTCGCGATAACCGCGCGTTTTGCAAATATATTTGCCCGATTACGGTGTTTCTAAAACCGGCGAGCTACTATTCGCTCATTCGTGTAAAGGTAGACGAGTCAAAGTGCATCTCCTGCGGCAAATGCAAAAAAGTCTGCCCAATGAACGTAGACATGACCGATAACGCAAGAAGCCGCACAAACGGCACGGAGTGCATTCTCTGCAGCGCCTGCGTGTCTGCCTGCCCCAAGGGCGCGCTCAAACTATAGCGCCGAGCAACGCTGGTTACGACCATTCATAAACGAAAGAGCAGGATGCATATTTGCATTTCCTGCTCTTGGTTTGTTTATATCGTTTGTGGGCCGATTAGTTGAAGTCCACCCGGACCTCGTTAAACGAAGAATCCTTGTCATACCAGTAGGTCCAGAGGAACTTGCTCGTGGAGTAGCCGAACTCCTGCGCCAGCTGCAGGGCATTGGTCTTGACATGCGAAGAATAGTCCTTAACGTCCTGCGTCGCCTGTTTCAGATTGTTCTTCTTGCCGGAAACATACTTCTGCGCTTCCTTGCGGGCGATGGCCTGCGCCTCCTCCAGCGCATCCAGCGACATGAGGAAGTCATCGAACAAAAAGCGCGATGCCAGCGAGTAGCGCTGATACCCCTCCGAGCGGATCGGGCTCTGCGCGCTGAGGCGCACGATCGAGGCGTCGCTTGTTCCGGACATACCCATCGGATCGATGGACTCGACTATCTCCGGTGTATATTCAGGAATCGGAGTGAAAAACTCCGGCGTGGGTTCCATCGTGGGCAGCAGATCGTCCTCAGCAAGCGCTCGGGAGACATGCTCGACCAGCGGGCGCGTGGTGTCAAGATACTGCGTTGCGATGATATCCGCCCAGCGGTATTGCGCATAATCCGCGGTATACTCCAGATCGCGCGGAACTTCGATACCGTAGACTTGTTCAATGATCTTCACGCGGTTTGTCTGGTCTGTCAGACAGAAGTTCCAGTTGAATATATTCGTAATGCTTCCGCCGATGGAATGCATGCCGATGTTGTTCTTATCCAGCGAATACGCAAACTTCGTGAGCGCGGCAGTCTGCCCCAGCGTACAGTTTGTAAAGAGTTGCCCACTAAACGAACTGATGATATCCGGCACCTTGAGGATCAGGTTCTGTTTTTGCATGGATTCAAAGATGGCGATGAGCATCTCCTTTTGTCGGTTCACGCGGTTGAGGTCGCCGCCCTGGGAGACGTTTTTGCGCACGCGCAGATAGTCTAGCACGCCCTGGCCGTTGAGATGCGTCGGCCCCATGCTGTAACTTCGCCCCATCATTTTAAACGAAACATCAAGATTGTAGTCTACCCCTCCAAACGCGTCGACCAGCTCCTTGACGGCCGGCATGGTGACTGCGTAGTAATAGTTCACCGGAATGCCGCCGAGCATCCAGCTCGCGGCTTCACAGGTTTTTAAGAAACCTGCGCCGCCCGGCGCGTCAAACCCGCCGCCGCAGTTGATGGAGGCGTTGAGTTTATAGATTCCTTTTACGCCGGGAATCTCGGCATACGTATCGCGCGGCAGCGAGATGAGATCCGCGCGGTTTTCGTCGAAATTGATGGCCACGACCATCATCACATCCGCATGATATTCTTTCTTGCCGCTCCAGGTTTCGCGCTCCTTTGCATAATCCACGCCGATGAGCAAAACGTTTACGATGTTTTGCATCATGGTCGTGTCCGCCTGCGCGCTGACCACCTCATACGGATCGAGCGTGGGTGTGGGCGTCGGCGCGTTGAGCGCCGCGGTCTCGCTCGGCTCGTCGATAGAGACGATCTCTGTCGGATTCAGTACGACGTCTCCGACAAACTGCGCGCTGGGGTTGAGCAGCAGCGCATATGCAAACACACCGCCCACAGCCAACAGAACAATGCCGCCAACGAGCATCAGCACCCAGAGCGCGCGTTTCTTTTTCTTCGTGTGGCGGTGCTTGCTGCGCACCTGCACTGACGGGAACACGTCCGTAGGAACAAAGGGTTCCA
Source organism: Eubacteriales bacterium (assembly GCA_030695285.1). Classification (GTDB taxonomy): domain Bacteria; phylum Bacillota; class Clostridia; order Christensenellales; family CAG-138; genus UBA7703. Next base: position 2,924 of record JAUYTF010000026.1, read on the forward strand.
CTTCCATGCCGTGATAGCCGTATTCGGGCAGCGCTTCATTCTGCGCCGTCTGATTCTGATCCTGCTCGCGGGAATGGTTTTCGCGCGTGCGCTTTGATCTATCTCCCTTGCCGGGGTTTTTGTCAGGTGTTCGGGCCATTGCTTTGCCGTGTCCTTTCCGTCTTTGTATACCGTCATTATTATAGCAGGATTTCTCGCAAAACCGTGTTCGTTTCGAATTATTACAAATAGTTTACAAAGTGATCATGTGAAATCGCCGTAATGAATGCAGTTTTTCCGCGTCGTTTCGCGAAAATTGACATTGTTGCGTCAAAACGCCTGCATGCTTTTCACGGACGCAGAAATAAGATATACTATACACGCGCTGAAAAGAACGCTTTTGTTTTATTGTGCTGCAAGCAGGGCTGTGCCCGTATCGCATCGCACACGTTTGCTTTTTTCACTGAACTACCATCAAAGGAGTACTCCTATGGTCGTCATCATTCCTGCGTATCAGCCAGATGAAAAACTATATCGGCTTGTGCTCGAACTGCACGAGAAAACAACCTTTGATCTGCTCATTGTCAACGACGGCAGCGACGCAAGCAAGCGACACTTGTTTGATTCCCTTGAGCCTTATGCGAAGATCATTCACCACAGCGCCAACCGCGGCAAGGGCGCAGCGCTGAAAACCGCACTGACCTATATCTACGATCAGTATCCTGCCGACGAAGGCGTGGTCACCATCGACGCGGACGGGCAGCACCTGCCGGACGATATCATCCGCGTCTGCCAGGCCTGGGAAGCCGCGCCGGAGAAGCTCGTGCTCGGCAGCCGCCAGTTCACTGGCGATGTACCC
>JAUYTF010000036.1 GCA_030695285.1 Eubacteriales bacterium
ATAGATGCGGTTTGTGTTGATACCCGAAAGTTTCGTGGCCTTTTCGTTTCCGCCGAGCGCGTAGAAGTGGCGGCCAAATGTGGTTTTCGCCGTGATATAGGTGTAGATGGCGACGATGCCGATGAGCCAGAGCAGGATGTAGGGGATACCCTTATAGAGCGAAAGCTTGTACATCAGCAGCATCACGATGCTGCACAGCAACACAATTTTCGCATAGAGAGAAGCGGGTTTCTCCGCCGTATAACCCTTGCGTTTCTTATTGAGATTGGTCACGATGGTGGCGACGATGAATATCGCGCAGCAGATCACACCGAAGATAATGCTCGAGAACCTCATCACGCCGCTGTCGAGCGCGGGAATGAATACGTAATTGTTAAAGATTGCAAGATATTTATCAGAAAAACCGGAGATGGTCAGTCCGCCTAGGATGGCCTGCGCCAAACCGCGGAAGAGAAGCATGCCGGCGAGGGTAACGATAAAAGGCGGGATGCGCACATAGGCGATCCAGAACCCCTGCCAGGCGCCGATGGCGACACCGCAAAGCAGGCAGATAACCATCGAGAGGTAGATGTTCCAGCCGAGGTTAACCATGAGCACGCCCGCGATCGCGCCCACCAGGCAAACGGTTGCGCCGACCGAGAGGTCGATGTTGCCGCCGGTGAGAATGCAAAGCAGCATGCCGACCGCGAGGATGACCACGTAGGAGTTCTGCATGATCAGGTTGTTGATGTTTTGCGGCAGGAACATGCGCCCTTCCGATCGGATGACGAAAAACAGATAGACCAGCACGAGAGCGATGACCATCGTGTTTTTCAGAAGAAATCCCTTTGTCTTTTCCCAGAGAACTGTGTTTTTGCTGCTCATGGTTTATGCTCCTTTGTTTACACTGAGTATGCTGGACATGATGCGCTCCTGTGTCGCGCTCTTTGCGTCCATTTCACCGACGATCTTGCCCTGGCTCATCACATAGATGCGGTCACACATGCCGAGCACTTCCGGCATCTCCGAGGAGATCAGCACGACGGACTTTCCCGCTGCGACGAGGTCGTTGATGATGCAGTAAATCTCATATTTTGCGCCGACGTCAATGCCGCGCGTGGGCTCATCGAGTATCATGATATCCGGCTCTGCAAACATCCATTTGGCGAGCAACACCTTTTGCTGGTTGCCGCCGGATAGATTGCCGACGATCTGCTCCACCGTGGGGCTCTTGACGCCGAGCTTTTCCTTCATGGCGCCCGCTACTTTATACTCCAGATCCAGGTCGATCACATGATGATGGCTGACCTTGTCGAGACGCGCGAGCGTTGTGTTCACGCGGATGGGGTTGGACAGGATCAAGCCGTTGCCCTTGCGATCCTCGGTGACATAAGCAAGCCCGTGCTTGATCGCGTCCCGCTCATTGTTTAAAACGACTTCTTTTCCGTGGATTTTCAGTTTGCCGCGGATGCTGTTGCCATAGCTTTTGCCAAATATGCTCATGGCAAATTCTGTCCGTCCGGCACCCATCAACCCGGCGATGCCGACCACTTCGCCCTTTTTGAGCTTGAAAGAGACGTCGTCTACAACCGTGCGATCGGAATACAGCGCGTGCTGCACCGACCAGTCTTCCACCTCGAGCACGACTTCATCCTCCACATGCGGCTCGCGCAGGGGGAAGCGGTTTGTCAGCTCGCGCCCGACCATGCCGCGGATGATGCGCGCTTCGTCTACCGCGCCTTGGGCCATATCGAGGGTTTCGATGACCGCGCCGTCGCGGATGATGGTGATCTGATCCGCAACATAGGCGATCTCGTTGAGCTTATGCGAGATGATGATGGAGGTAACGCCTTTTTTCTTGAACTCTTTGAGCAGATTGAGCAGCTTCATCGAGTCGCCTTCGTTGAGCGAGGCGGTCGGTTCGTCTAAAATGAGCAACTGCACGTTTTTCGATAGCGCCTTGGCGATTTCAACCAGCTGCTGCTTGCCGATGCCAAGATCCTTGATCAACGTATGCGAAGACTCTCGCAGGCCGACGATAGCGAGCAGCTCGTCCGCTTTGGCGTAGGTTTCGTTCCAGTTGATATTGATTGCGCTGCCCCGTTCGTTGCCGAGGAACATGTTTTCCGCAATGGAGAGATATGGCACCAGCGCCAGTTCCTGATGGATGATGACGATACCCCTGCTTTCGCTGTCGCGAATCTTTTGAAAATGGCAGGGCTTGCCGTTGTAGACGATTTCGCCGTCATAGCTGCCGTGCGGGTAGATACCCGAGAGCACGTTCATCAACGTGGATTTACCCGCGCCGTTTTCGCCGACCAACGCGTGAATTTCGCCGCGCCGCACTTCCAGACTGACATCGTCGAGCGCTTTAACTCCAGGGAATTCCTTTGTGATATGCCTCATTTCGAGAATGTGATCCGACATAGTGTTCCTCCAAGATCGCGAGTTTCAAATGTTGCTGATAAAAAATAAAGCACGAAAGGCAGATGCGCCGTTTCGTAACGATTTCACTGCGCCGCCTGTAAAAAAAGAAAGACAGGGCGTACTGAAATCGCGGCGAAGAGGTCGAGAATGGCGAGGGGGACAATTTCGAAG
>JAUYTF010000038.1 GCA_030695285.1 Eubacteriales bacterium
CTATCAATCGTTTCTTTCGGACGAGGCTAAAAGAGAAATCTCTGATTGCACGAATTGTTTGGATCACAGCTCTTTAAACTTTAATTTTCTTGTTTTCAATTACACGGAAGTCTTTGAAAGGCTACTACGCAAATCAATACCGAGTAAAACCAGCGAGCTGGGAGTTGCCGTTTCAAACGGAAGTCCTTGTCGTTGCAGATTGGAATCTGTTGAATACGCCCACGGCAGCTTGAAATCCTTACCTTTAATATTTGGTGTAAATGATCCGGAACAGATTCGTTATCTCATCCACAGAAGAAATCCGGATATTGAACAAATTTTAGTGAAGCCCGTAGGAAACAGAGAAACGAGATCGTTTGCCTTCGAGCGATGCAAAAGCATGATTCATCAAAGCGATATCGTTTGCATCTTTGGAATGTCCATCGGGGCGACCGATGCTTTGTGGTGGAACGAGATTTTAACATTGTTATCAAACAATAAAAAAGCAAACCTTTTGATTCATTATTGGGATCCGGAATGCAATGTCGCTATTGCTGGGGACGTTATTCAGACAACCAGAGAGTGCAAAAATAAGCTTATCACGAATGCAAAATCAGATATTCGAATGCAAAGAAGCTTATGTGATCGGATTCATGTCATCATTAACAGAAATCCTTTCCACATATCTATGCATGTTTAGCGAATACTATAGAAAAAGTTCTTGACACAACCGGAAAATATATGGTATATTATTCGAAATTCAGATATATACATGCGATGAAAGAGACATGCTGATCGCAAGTTCGTCTTTAGAGAGCCGGTGTTTGGTGTAAACCGGCGGCGACGCGGGCAGCGGATCCCTCCCGAGCAGAGACGCTGAAGCAGAGTAAGCGTATTACGGCAGGCACCGTTACACGCCAGGGTTTGACAGAACCCGTATGAAGAGGATCAGTGCGTTCTCGGCGCAGCGCAACCGCGCAAGAGAACACGGGATCAATTTGAGTGGTACCGCGAGGATGAATCCGTCCCCGTCTCAATTTAGAGACGGGGACTTTTTTATAGCCTGATGGCACTCAACTGTTTGGGGTTTAAAGAGACGGGGACTTTTTTATAGCCTGATGGCACTCAACTGTTTGTGTTTTGAAAAGACAGGGCATTTTTACAACCAAATGCTCATTAACCAATTTGTTTGCTATGAGACCGGAGTTTGGCTAGAACCTGCATAAGCTGGTTCAACCGTTATGATTACAGGAGGATATAATCATGAGTAAAGTTTTTTTACTGGATTCGACGCTGCGTGACGGCGCGCAGAGTGTTGGCATCTCATTTTCCGTACAGGATAAACTCAAGATCGTGCGCATTCTCGATGAGCTCAAGATCGATTATATCGAGGCGGGCAACCCCGGCTCCAATCCCAAGGATATGGAGTTCTTTGAGCGCCTGCAGCAAAACCCGCTCAAGCACGCAAAGCTCACGGCCTTTGGCGCCACGCGCAAGAAAAGCATCTCAGTGCAGGACGACCCAAGCATCAGATCTCTGCTCTCGGCGAACACGCCTTGCGTCACCATATTCGGCAAATCGTGGGATATCCATGTGACGGACATTCTGCGCGCGGAATTATCAGAAAACTTGGCCATGATCCGTGACACCGTGCGTTACCTGAAAGAGCAGGGCAAAGAGGTCGTTTACGACGCGGAGCACTTCTTCGATGGTTACCGCGCAAACCCGGCCTACGCACTCGAAACGTTGCAGGCGGCTTATGAGAGCGGTGCTGACTGCCTCTGCCTCTGCGACACCAACGGCGGCTGTTTCCCGGATTATGTGCAGAACATTGCGCGGCTTGTGATAGATCGCTTTCCCGTTGCGATCGGTATACATGCGCATGACGATGCCGGTATGGCGGCAGCCAACAGCGTTCTTGCAGTCACTGCAGGCGCAACACACGTGCAGGGAACCCTAGCTGGTTTTGGCGAACGCTGCGGCAACGCAAACCTCTCGACGATACTGGCAAATCTCCAGCTCAAACTCGGGTTCGACTGTGTACCCGCGGAGGCGTTAGAGCGACTTACGAGTACGGTCCATGAGGTGGCCGATATTTCCAACATCACTTTAGAGAAAAATATGCCTTACGTCGGCGCAAATGCCTTTGCACACAAGGGCGGCATGCATGTAGACGGCGTCATGAAAAACTCCCTGACGTTCGAACACGTTTCTCCGTCCGCGGTAGGCAATAGCCGCCGCCTGATGATGTCCGAAGTCGCAGGCAGAAGCACGATACTCGAAAAGGTCAAAGGGTTTTATCCTGCGATCAAGAGAGATTCCGCAGAGGCCACGATGATCATCGACATGGTCAAGCAAATGGAGCATGAGGGCTATCAGTTTGAGGGCGCGGAAGCATCTTTCGAGCTGGAAGTGCGAAAGCTGCTCGGCATGCGACCGAAGTTCTTCGAGCTGCAGATGCTCAGCGTGGTAGATGAGCCGCAATCCGAAATCCGCAAAAAGCCGTCGCTGGCGTCCATCAAGGTGCTCGTCGGCGATACGCTGGAGATCACGGCTGCTGAAGGCTTAGGCCCGGTCAACGCCATTGATGCAGCATTGCGAAAAGCGCTGGAGGTATTTTATCCCGAAATCGGAGAGATCCGGTTGACGGATTACAAGGTACGTGTGCTGGACAGCGAGAGCGCAACCGCGGCCAAGGTACGGGTTCTCATCGAATCGACCGATGGGCATGAGTACTGGACGACCGTAGGCGTCGCCGTAGACATCATGCAGGCGAGCACGCGCGCGCTGATGGACTCTATCGAGTTCAAACTGCTAAAATCGCAGGTTCCGTCGAAATACTTCGAGACAAAAAGCGAGACCGCTTAAACAAGATCATTTCCTTGGATCGAAAGGGGTACTATATATGAAACTCACAGGAGCGCAAATCCTGATCGAATGCCTAGCGGAGCAGGGCGTCGACACCGTGTTCGGCTACCCGGGTGGCTCCGTGCTCAACATTTACGATGAGCTCTACAAAAACAGCGACCGCATCCAGCATTTCCTCACCTCGCATGAGCAGGGCGCCGCGCACGCGGCCGACGGATATGCGCGCGCCAGTGGCAAGGTCGGCGTCTGTATCGCAACATCCGGCCCCGGGGCGACCAACCTCGTCACCGGCATCGCAACTGCGTATCTCGACAGCGTGCCTGTCGTATTCATCACAGGCAATGTCAATGTCAGCCTCATCGGAAAGGACAGCTTTCAGGAGGCGGACATCACCGGCATCACCACGCCGATCACCAAACATAATTTCATCGTCAAAGACGCAAAAGATCTGGCCGGTATCGTGCGTGAAGCATTTAAGATTGCCCGCGCCGGCAGACCCGGCCCGGTTCTTGTCGATATCCCGAAGAATGTGACCGCAGAAACGGCTGAGTACACAGCGGAACAAATTGACCAAACAAAGAAGAGTCAACCCCTCTGTGACGAATCCGAGGCAGGCGTTGCGTCGCTGGCAGACATGGTTCGCAAGAGCGAAAAAGTGTTCCTGCTCTGCGGCGGCGGTGTGCTGATGTCACACGCATCCGAAGAAGTGCTGCGTCTTTCGGAACTGCTCAAAGCGCCGGTTGGCACCACGCTGATGGGCGTAGGCAGCTTTCCTTCTTCGCATCCGAACTTTACCGGCATGATCGGTATGCACGGCACGCGAGCGACCAATGTCGCCGTGTCGCAGAGCGATCTCTTCATCGCGCTCGGTAGTCGTTTCAACGACCGTGTGACGGGCGATGTCAATAAATTCTGCAAAAACGCCAAGATCGTCCAGATCGACATCGACTCGGCAGAGATCAACAAAAACGTGCGTACTGCGCACCATGTGTTAGGCGACGTAAAGAGCGTGCTCAATCGTTTGCTTCAGCTGCTTGAAACCGCGCCGATCGACACAAAGGAGAGGGAAGAATGGCTTGGGTCGATCCAAGCCTTGAAGCTTCCCGTGCGCGCGATGCGGCATGCGTGTTTTTCGCCCACAGCGATCCTTGGCGAGGTGTATGCTCACCTGCCAATAGATTCGATTATCGTCACCGACGTGGGGCAGCATCAAATGTGGGCTGCGCGTTACTTCCATTACGATCTTCCGGGAACGTTTATCTCCTCCGGCGGGTTTGGGACAATGGGCTATGGCGCGGGCGCATCCATGGGTGCTGCGATTGCCAAACCCGACCGCAAGGTCGTTTTGGTCACCGGCGACGGAAGCTTTCGCATGAACTGTAATGAACTTGCTACCATGCAGCACTACGGCATTCCAGTGGTGATCGTCGTAATGAACAACGGCGTGCTCGGCATGGTGCGCCAATGGCAAACCGTGTTTTATGCGAAGCGTTATTCCCAGACCAATCTCGACCGCGGGCCGGATTTTGCGCGGCTTGCGGAAGCGTATGACCTCAAGGGATATACCGTCTTTTCGCTGGAGCAGTTCGATGAAGCATTGAGCGAAGCGGTCGCTTCTGGAAAGACAGCGGTTATCGACTGCCGCATTGGCTGCGATGAAACGATCACACCGATGGTTGCTCCTGGCAAACCCATCACGGAGTTTGTCCTGCACGAGCAAGCAGACGATCAAGATTGAGAGACGATCAAAATTAAGTGAAGATCAAAGCTGAGTGACGATCAAGACCGAGTGACGATCAAGACTGAGTGACGATCGAAATTAAGTGAAGATCAAAATTGAGAGACGAAAAGATTGAAACGATAAAAATGAGAAAGGTAATACGAGCATATGCGCAGCGATGAAGTAACAAAGAATGCGGAGCGTGCGCCACACCGCTCGCTGTTTAAGGCAATGGGGTACACGGATGAAGAGCTCAGCCGTCCCCTGATCGGCATAGCAAACCCCAGAAACGAAATCGTACCCGGACATTTCCATCTCGACCAGCTGGCCGAGGCGGTCAAGGCTGGCATACGCATGGCAGGCGGTACGCCGATTGAATTCGGCACCATCGGCGTATGCGACGGTATCGCCATGGGGCACAAAGGCATGCATTATTCCCTCGCAAGCCGCGAAATCATCGCGGACGAGTGCGAGATCATGGCGGAAGCGCACCGCTTCGACGGCATGGTGTTTCTGCCGGGTTGCGACAAGATCATCCCCGGCATGCTGATGGCGGCAGCAAGGCTCGATCTGCCCGCTGTGTTTGTCACGGCGGGGCCGATGCTCTCCTATCAGGGCGGCGGCAAGAGCCTTGATCTCAACAGCGTGTTTGAAGCCGTCGGCGCGTTCAAAGCAGGGAAGGCAACGCAGGAAGAACTCGATTTTTGCGAAAACAACGCTTGCCCCGGCTGCGGCTCCTGCTCCGGTATGTTCACGGCAAACTCCATGTCGTGCCTGAGCGAAGCCATCGGCATGGCGCTGCCCGGAAACGGCACAATCCCAGCGGTGTACGCCGAGCGATTGCGCCTTGCTAAGCATGCTGGCATGCAGGTGATGGAGTTGGTGAAAAACGACATCCGCCCGTCTCAGATTCTCACCGAAACCGCTTTTGCCAACGCGCTCGCGGTGGACATGGCGCTGGGGTGTTCGACCAACAGCGTGCTGCATCTGACAGCCATCGCGCGGGAGGCAGACGTTACGCTCGATCTCGATCTCATCAATGAGATCAGTGCGCGCGTGCCGAATCTCTGCCGTCTGGCCCCGTCCGGCCCGCATCACGTGGAAGACCTCTATCACGCGGGCGGCGTTTCAGCTGTGGTCAACGAGCTGATTCAAAACGGGTTTTATGACGGCTCGACCATGACCGTGCTGGGCGTATCGATGGCAGAGACGGTCAAGAATGCAAAAATCCGCAACACGAATGTCATCCACTCCTGCAAGGAGCCGTATTCGCTGACCGGTGGTATCCAAATTCTCAAAGGAAACATCGCGCCGGACGGCTCCGTCGTTAAGCGCGCGGCAGTGCTGGACAGCATGATGCGTCACAGCGGACCGGCAAAGGTGTTTGAATCCGAGGAACAGGCTATTCACGCGATCTACGCCATGCAGATTCAAGCAGGCGACGTAGTTGTCATCCGCTATGAAGGGCCAAAAGGTGGCCCCGGCATGCGCGAAATGCTCGGGCCCACGTCAGCAATCGCAGGCATGGGGTTGGATACGACGGTCGCGCTGATCACGGACGGACGCTTCTCGGGAGCCTCCCGCGGGGCGGCGATCGGCCATGTTTCGCCGGAGGCGGCGCGCGGCGGCAACATCGCGCTCATCAAAGACGGAGACATGATCGACATTGACATTCCAGCGGGCACGCTGAACGTTCGCGTCAGTCAGGAAGAGTTGGACGAACGCAAAAAGAGCTGGCAGCCGCCCGAACCGAAGATTAAAAAAGGATATCTTGCGCGTTATGAACGTATGGTCTCCTCGGCTTCGGAAGGAGCGGTCGTCAAATAGGTCCACGTCATGTTGAGGAACCGCAGATGAGACAAATCCGAATTTTTGACACCACCCTGCGGGACGGCGAGCAGTCTCCGGGGTGCAGCATGAATATGAAGGAAAAGATCGACATGGCGCGCCAGCTCGAAACTCTCGGCGTGCATGTCATCGAGGCGGGCGTTGCTTCGGCTTCGCAGGCAGATTTCAACGCCGTCCGCGCAGTTGCAAAAGAGCTTCGCAAAGCGCAAGTGACCAGCATGTCCCGCGCGTTGGCAAAGGACATCGACGCTACATGGGAAGCACTCCGTCACGCAAGATACCCGCGCATTCATCTGCTGATTCCGACTTCGGACATCCTGCTGGAGCACCGACTCAAGAAATCGCGTGAAGAGGTGCTGGAGCAGACGGCGGAGATGGTGCGCTACGCGAAAAAACTCTGCGAGGACGTTGAGTTTTCCGCAGAGGATGCAACCAGATCTGATCCGGCATATTTGGCAAAAGTGTGTGAAGTAGCGATTGCCGCGGGCGCAACCGTGATCAATATTCCGGACTCGATCGGTTATGCCATGCCCGAAGAATACGGAAACCTGTTTCGGTTCCTACGCGGATCAGTCAAGGGGGCAGAGCACATTCCGTTTTCCACGCATTGCCACAACGACCTTGGACTTGCGGTTGCCAACTCGCTTTCTGCGATTCTGGCGGGAGCGAGTGAGGTGCAGTGCACGATCAACGGCATCGGCGAGCGCGCTGGCAACACGGCGCTCGAAGAGATCGTGATGAACCTGAAAACCCGCGCAGACTATTATGGCGCGGATACTGCCATCGACGCCACGCAGATCTATAAGACAAGCCGCCTGCTCACCGCCATCACGGGCGTCAAGGTGCAGCCGAACAAAGCCATCGTCGGCGAGAACGCATTTGCGCAAGAGGGCGAGAACCAACAGCATGGCGTGTCGGGCAAAAGCGTTTATGAGATCATGCGTCCGGAGATGGTGGGGCTGACCAACAACAAGATGGTGCTGGGTAAACACTCCGGCAGGCATGCATTCAACGACCGCGTCAAGGAGCTTGGCTACAGCGTCAACCTCGATCTCTCCAACACGCTGTTCAAGCGGTTCAAAGACCTTGCGGACAAGAAAAAGTCCGTGTCCGACCGGGATATTGAGGCGCTGGTGCGCAGCATTCTCGCGCAGGAGATTCCCAAGAGCTACATGCTCGAGCGCTACGTCATCAACTCCGGCAACACGATTACGCCGACCTCCAGCATCGCGCTTACAGGCGTGGACGGAGCGCGGGTCGAGAAGGTCGCCATCGGGTTTGGTCCAGTGGACGCTTCGTTTAACGCGATCAACAAGATCGTCGGACGCGCAGTCAAGCTGGAGGAATACTCCATCGGCGCTGTCACGGAAGGACGGGACGCGCAGGGCGAGGTTAGCGTCAAGATCAGCAGTGAGGGCGCAACTGCCAAGGGCTACGGCCTGAGCACGGACGTGATCGAGGCAAGCATTTTAGCCTATATCAACGCGATCAACAACCTGATCTACGAAAAGACGCGCATAGAGCAGTAAATTTTCAACAAAAACCAAACAAAGATTTCTAACATTTTTGGAACATACAACGCGGGAGGAGCAAGAAACAAATTATGGGAATGACAATGACACAAAAGATACTCGCAAGCCATGCGGGGCTCGATCAAGTCAGCGCGGGACAACTGATCCGCGCAAAGGTCGATCTGGTGCTCGGCAACGACATCACGGCGCCGGTTGCGATCATCGAGTTTGAAAAAGCTGGCATCGAAACCGTATTTGACCGCGATAAGATTGCGCTCGTGATGGATCACTTCACGCCAAACAAGGACATCAAAGCGGCTGAGCAGTGCAAGCTCGTCCGCACGTTTGCGCGTAAACACCAGATCACAAACTTTTTCGACGTCGGCAAAGTCGGCGTGGAACACGCGCTGCTGCCGGAGCTGGGGCTGGTCAAGCCCGGCGATCTGATCATCGGCGCGGATTCGCACACCTGCACCTACGGCGCGCTTGGCGCATTCTCCACGGGAGTCGGCAGCACCGACATGGCGGCAGGTATGGCGACGGGACTATGCTGGCTGAAAGTGCCCACCGCGATGCGCTTTGTGATCACAGGCAAGCTCAAACCCTGGGTATCCGGCAAGGACGTCATTCTCCAGATCATCGGTATGACAGGGGTGGACGGCGCGCTCTATCAGTCGATGGAGTTTACGGGTGAGGGCCTCAATAGCCTCACGATGGAAGACCGCCTCTGCATGGCAAATATGGCCATCGAAGCAGGCGCGAAAAACGGTATATTCGAATATGACGACAAGACCGCGCAGTTTGCAAAAGAGCACAATTGCGCCGACTGGACGATCTATAAAGCCGACGCGGATGCAGAATATACCAAAACATTTGAAATCGATCTTTCAATCATCGAGCCGACGGTTTCCCTGCCGCATCTGCCGGAGAACGCGAAACCTGTCTCTGAAGTGGGCGAGATCACCATCGATCAGGCGGTCATCGGCAGCTGCACCAACGGCAGAATCGAAGACCTCCGCGCGGCGGCAAAGATATTTGAAGGCCGTCAGGTTCACGAAAACGTCCGCTGCATCGTGATCCCTGCCACGCAGAAGATCATGCTGCAGGCGATCGAAGAAGGCCTCGTCAAGACATTTATCGACGCGGGCTGCGCCGTGAGCACACCCACCTGCGGGCCTTGCCTCGGCGGACACATGGGCATCCTGGCCAAAGGCGAGCGCGCGGTAGCCACCACGAACCGCAATTTCGTCGGCCGTATGGGACACACGGGATCGGAAGTATACCTATCTTCGCCCGCCGTTGCCGCTGCGTCCGCCATCGCAGGCAAACTCGTGACCCCGGAATCCGTGTTAGGAGGCAAAGCATGAACGCAACAGGCAACGC
>JAUYTF010000039.1 GCA_030695285.1 Eubacteriales bacterium
ATGATTGAAGGGCTGCTGGAAGGCTACAGCGACCCGAAAGCGAAGGAAGAAAAGAGCGCGCTTTACGCGCAAGTTCGCGCGCTGGCAGATCGTTTTCGCGAAAAAAATCACTCCATCATCTGCCGCGATTTGTTGATCGACACTGAAACCACGCCCGGCGGAGATCCGGAAGGGCGTACAAAAGAATACTACGAACGCCGTCCCTGCGGATGCTACGTGCAGGATGCCGCAACGCTCATAGCCGAGGCGCTCAGCACGTAATCAAACAAGCAGGGCAAGCGACGACAGGAGGGGTGCGTCATGCCGATTTTTGCGCAAGGCGTAACGAAAACGAAACTTACTATACTCTATTATCTGGGCGTTTCCAAGATAGAAATCACGCGGGAGCAGCTTTACCGCGTCATGGTGGAAAACGACACGATGAATTTCTTTGACTTTCAGGCTTGCATGCATGAGCTGGAGGAGGACGCGTTTATCGCCGCGCTGCCAAAGTCATTTGGGCAGGTTTATCGTCTTTCCGTGCGCGGCGCGGATGTGCTGGAGCAGTTTGTAGAGAGCTTGCCGGTTTCACTGCGCGAGCGGCTGGAGCGGTATGCGCGCGAGCACAGGGAAGAGATGCTGTTGCAAACACAGATCGTTTCAGACATGGAAGAACTGCCGTCCGGCGGATATCTCGTGCATCTGCGTGCGCTGGAAAACAACGCGGCGGTGATGGAGCTGACGATGCGCGTTGCAACGCGAGACATGGCGCAGCGCATGCGTGCCAACTGGGAAAAGGAGTCCGAGCCACTATATGCAACACTTCTTACGACGCTGCTGAAGAGCGAATCTTAACGATTATTCGCATAAAATGCTCAAGAAGGGCTGCTAAATTTTAGGAAAGCCCCTTGTATGTGCGCCGTTTAACAGTCGCGTTCAAGGCGTTTTTTGTGTTATACAACATCAAAGAACGTAGACTTCAAGCGGGATTCTATGTTATTACGTGCTGCGCCATGCTGTGTCAGGATGTGTCATCTGTGTCAGATTTGCGTACTTCTGTATACCGTTTATTTTTTAAAAAAAGATACAGAAGCAAATGAAATATGCCTTTTGCATAGCAAGCGGTAGCGTCGAAAACTTTGTGTAAACGCAAAATGCCAGATAATTTCAAATAGCCATGAGGGGCAAGGTTCATCCTTGCCCTGTGTCATTACCGTAACACGGTGGAAAAGTATGCGTCAAGGAGCAAAGCGAAGCGAGCCTTGACGCGTACTTGCACCGTGTTATTCCTTAGAGCGTCACGTTGACTCGATCGCCGAAGAAGATCATCAGGTGCATCAGGATTTGACCCCAGTCTTTAATCGGCATCGTCCAGCTTTCCGTAACCTGCATGGTGATCAGATATAGCTGCTTGAGCAGCGCGTCGTCGCTGACAAACGCGCTTTTCGTCTTCGTAACCTTGCGCAATTGGCGGTTGAAATTTTCGATAGCGTTGGTCGTATAGATCACCCTTCGGATCGGTTCCGGATATTTGAACATGGTCGCAAGCTCATCCCAGTGATCCCGCCATGATTTGATACCAGCCGGATATTTCGCGCCCCAGACGCGTTCCAGTTCGTCCAGAGCCTCCAATGCGGCCTGCTCGGTCGGCGCTTTATAGATGGGTTTGAGCATCGCCGTAAAGGCTTTTACGTCTTTGTAGGAGACGTATCGGGTGGAACTGCGGATCTGATGGATGATGCAGCGCTGGATTTCTGTTTTCGGGAAAGCCACGGATATGGCTTCCGAAAAGCCGCTTAGCCCATCGACTGAAACCAGTAAAATGTCCGATACGCCGCGGTTTTTCAAGCCGTTTAGTACGCCGAGCCAGTATTTCGAACTCTCCGTCGCGCCGACCCACAGGCCTAAAACATCCTTTTACCGTTCAAATCGGTTCCGATGGCGATATAGACCGCTTTCTTGACGACGGCTCCTTCTTCCCGGACTTTGTAATGAATCGCGTCCAGCATGACCAATGCATAGATGCTTTCCAGCGGTCGGTTCTGCCATTCGCGAATGACCGGAAGAATCTTGTCTGTAATCTTGGATACCCGTGTGGCATCCACCTCTATGCCGTACATTTCCCGCATGGCTTTCTCAATGTCCCGTGTAGACGTGCCCTGCGAATACAGGAAGATGATTTTGTCCTCGATGGCGGATATGTCCATCTGGTGCTTTTTGACGATCTGCGGCTCATATTCGCCGTTTCTGTCCCGGGGTACTTCCAGCTCAATGTCGCCCTGGCTGCTGCTCACGGTCTTCTTGTAAGTGCCGTTCCGGCTGTTGTCCGTTTCCTTGTTCCGGTAGTCATACTTGCTGTACCCGAGATCGTCTTCCAGTTCCGCGTCCATGCATTCCTGGATCAATCCGGCAGTTAATTCCTTCACCAGCGCCTGCACACCGGCGACGTCCTTGATCCCGCGTTCGTCGATCAGCTGCCTCATGAGACTTTTTTCTTTCTTTGCCATATGAAAAACCTCCGTTGTTTATTTTATCTGACAACAGAGGTTTACACAATTTCCGATACGCTCCCTGATTCAAAAACTGCGACAGCGCAAAATATTGAAACCTCTCTATAATAGAAAACCTTAGATAACACGAAACCTTCGATAACACAAAACCTTCGATAACACAAAACCGCGAAATCTCTCTATTATCCCGCACTAATACCCTAATTATTTCCGTTAGCACTTACCCTTGATTTGCTTGTGAGTCTATCTACCAAGTTTGACACGGGGTCGTTCTCTGGGCATATACCCACGCAATCGCATGAATACTTACAACTACTTGCATACGCATTGATCGAGTGCAAGTTCTTGTTCCTGCTTATAATTAATTTGCTCATTACATATCCTCCTCTCTCTCGTTTGGCGCCTTTATCAAATTTGTGCAAAACTGTATGAATCTTTCGGGATTTTGTACGCACCTCTTAGATATCGCTTTGTACACCAGCCCTATAGAAGGTAAGTTGCAGTAGACCTATATGCGCACGCCTCTGCATAGATTGCCCGATGCAAAAGTATTGCTTTCTTTATTTGGTTGGTGTATCACAAAAGATTTAATCGATGCATGTAGACTCGAGATTATTCACAATCGTGTCACTTGATTTATTCAAAGAGTTAAGATACAATTCCGATAAGTAAATGCCGTATTATTTACTATTTTAAAATACTGTTTTTACATTACCAATATATGGATGGTGCGCGTTTATGAAAAAAGTGTTTCTTCTCTCTCTGGCTGCTCTATCTTGCTTCTTACTGTTCGGATGCGAAGGGAACCATGCTTCAGCAGATCGCGCGCCAATACCGGTTATCATAGATTGCGACCCGGGAGTGGATGACGCAATCGCGCTTTGCATCGCGTCCGCAACAGATCAACTGGACGTGAAGGCCATGACCTCCGTATTCGGCAATTTAACTTTAAATCGCACGACTTGCAATCTTTTAGCTCTAGCAGACTATTTGGGGATAGATGCACCTATCGCATATGGACAGGCGATTCCACATGGTGCTGATTATTACGGAGTCTCAGCGCAAATTCACGGATCCAATGGACTGGGGGATTTCGTTCTTGAAGCAGATTTCCCAACGTTAGAGCAACGCAAGGCTTGGGATGTGATATACGACACCGCAAAAAGCGAAAACGGGAAGTTACAGCTGATTGCACTTGGACCCTTGACGAATATCGCGACTGCGCTAGAACTACACCCCGATCTTCCGGACTTGATCGACAGGATCGTAATCATGGGCGGCTCTACAACCGGCGGAAATCATACGGCCTATGCGGAATTTAATATCTACAGTGATCCCATAGCCGCAGAAGCGGTCTTCTCCAGCGGGATCGACATTGTGATGGTTGGGCTCGACGTGACCCATCAAACGTATCTGTCTTCGGTGAACGTCAAGGAGATGATGCCTGAACATTGCAAGATATCATATCTGTTCAACGGGTTGAGCAAGCAATTTGCCAAGATTTTTCCATCCAACCCCGGCATCAATCTTCACGATCCGCTCGCCGTCATCTTTTCGTTTAATCCGGCAGTCGCGAGCGGATATCAAGCGACTGTGACGGTCGACGTTTCAGAAGGGGATAGACGCGGGGAAACACGGGCAACTGCGGATCAAGCGGGCAATGTACTCGTCTTGGAAAGCGTGGACAACGACCTCGTGATGTTCCATATGTCGGACATGTTCCAATACTACTCTTCGGCGAGTTTTACGAACAGCGTCGTCGCCGAGCCTACCATCCGTTCGGCCTCTTCAGCTCCAATCGATCTGCGGATTTGGCAGGGTACGAGCACCGCTTACTCGAATGATGATGGTCGCATGGAGTTATCGCTTTGTGTAGAAACTGACAGGAAGATTTACTTTTTGTTCGATGAATATATCAAAGCGTTGAGCAATGAAAATTTCATGCAATACTATGATATCGAGCATGTGGTTCAAATTGAGCAAAACGGGAAGGCGTATGCGTGCTCCGTTGCGCCGGTGAGCTCGTTTTTCATCGAGTCCGATACACCACTGGCAAGATTGTTTTCCCTTTCGTATCAAGATGAAGGGTTCGACCCGACGAAGAACTATACGATTACAATTGATCAAAATACGATTGACGGGGTTGTTCCTTCGGAGGTTACCAGCTCATATTTCAGCAAAATAAACCTGCCCAATACCGAGTCGGGAATGATCCACTTCATTTCCCTGAAAAACAACCTCACGTTGGTGCGGCCTGAAGTTTACTCGGGAGGCTATTGTTATTCTGATATCTCGATGGGAGTCGTTGCATATCGTGCTGATGGAGCTCCACTAACAGTTAACCCCATTCTGTT
>JAUYTF010000040.1 GCA_030695285.1 Eubacteriales bacterium
CCGTCAGCGTGGCGGAGAGGCGAAAGATCGCGGTCCAGCTGCGGTTCATCGTCGCGGGGTAGATGAGCGCCGCGTTGTCGAGCTTCATCCATTTGGTCGATTTCTTGTTCTTTGACATAGCGTTTCCTTTTTGATTGAAGAAAGCTTTTTTAAGTTGCGCGGGGATTTATTCGTCCAGGCCGATGCCTCTGCGGATGAAGAGGGACATCTCCTCAAGCGCGGCTTTCCCCTCCGGGGTGCCGTAAACGGGGTAAACATGCCACATGCCCTCGCCGATGACGAGCTTGCTTTCTGCGCCCGCTTTCTTGAGTCTTTTATGCACGGTCTTTGCGTCCGAGAGCAGGATTTCGTCGCTGCCCGCGAAAAGGAGCGTTGGCGGAAAGCCGGAAAAGTCCCCCAGCACTGGGGAAACATATGCTTCATCCTCGTGCCCCGCAGCGTAGGAGATCACGCAAAACGCCAGCGACTCGCGAATCAGCGTCGGGTCGATGCGCACGTTGTTGCTGTAGGAGGAGCCGGAGAGCGTTAAGTCCGCCCAGGGTGAGATGGCAACGATACACGCGGGCAGGGGTTTCCCCTCGTCCCGCAGGCGAAGCGCAAGGCTCAGCACAAGTCCGCCGCCAGCGCTCTCGCCGACCAAGGCGATGTGTTTTGGCAGATAGCCGGAGTCGAGCAGGTATTGATAGGCGTCCATCGCGTCATCCTGCGCGGCGGGAAACTTGTGCTCCGGCGCGAGCCGATAGGCCGCGCAGAGCACGGAGAGATTGGTATGGGAGGAGAGCAGCGCGCCAAAGCCCTTTGCGTAGTCCAGCCCGCCCGCGGTGTAGCCGCCGCCGTGCAGATATAAAACCGCGCGATCGCATTGCTCTTGGCAGGCATGGGAGACGGCAAAGCAGGCAGTGAAGCGGTCAAACTCGACCGGTTCAAAGCTAACCTTCGTTTTGAGTGCTTCGGCCGTTATGCGGCCCAGTTGATCCTGCGCCCTGCGCGCGTCTTCGATGGTGGTAAAGCGCGCGATTGGTTTTGTCAGTCGCAGCTGCATGCGCAGCAGGCGTGTTCCGAGGGTTAATGGCATGCGGGAGTGTTTCCTCTCGTGTGTCGATATCTTATCGTATCACACTTTGCACTTCGGTGCCGTGAATTCTTTTTGACGTGATGCGTTTTCGCGCATTTGTCATATTCTAAAACAACTCATTCAACACACTGTTAATTATAACAAAAGAGGTTGTCCAGAATTACTCTTATCTTGGTGTCCAGATTATCTTACCACTTCCAGAGACCCTTTTCTTTCAATGTCCGTTTTCCGGGGTTCAGTTCATTCTGGACAACCCCTTTTTTGCGCGCGTGGGGTTTGCTGTTTGTCGCGCCATCTGCTAAAATGCACATCAGGGATGAGACGACGTATCTTGAGAGGGGAACAGACCGCATGGCAAAAGCGAAACAGACGCTGGCAGAACAACTCCATAGCCGAAAGCTGCATCAACCGCCAAAGCTAATCTATTTAATCTTAGGCTATCTTTGGAAACTGCTGTATTTTAAAAAGCTCTGCGTCCAGGTCGAGATGAGGGACGACCCGCGTAAATGCAAGGGGCCTTATATCGTGGTGAGCAACCACGCTTCCCGCCTTGATTATATCTATACGGGAGCGGTGCTGCTGCCGGATACGCTCAGCTTCGTCGCGGGGTACAACGAGTTTTTTCGCTCGCATCTTGCGTTTGTTTTTCGCCTGCTGCAGGTCATCCCGAAAAAGAACTTCACGCCGGATATCTATGCCATCAAAGAGATCGCGCGGATCATTCGCTCCGGCGGGCGCGTGATGTTGTTTCCGGAGGGTATGAGCAGCATCGGCGGCGGCAACCAGCCCTCAGCCATCGGCAGCGGAAAACTGCTCAAGCACTTTGGCGTGCCGGTCTACGCCTGCAAGATCTCCGGCGGCTATCTCACGAGTACGAAATATTGTCTCGACGAGCGCCCGGGCGAGGTGCATGTGGTTGTCGACAAGCTCTTTTCGCCGGAGCAGCTCTCTCAAATGAGCGCAAACGAGATCCAGCGCGCGCTGGATGTTGCGATTCAAAACGACGATTACGCCTGGAACAAAACTGCGCAGATCGCTCATGACGGACGCGGCAGGATTGCGCACCAGATGCACACGCTACTGTATCGCTGCCCGCGCTGCGGCAGAGAGTTTGCCATGCGTGGGGAGGGGGATACCGTCCGCTGCCTTGCCTGCGGCAACGGCGCACGCGTCAACGCAGACTACAGCTTCACGCCCTTTGACAAAACCTGCGTGCTGCCGGAGACGCCGAAAGCCTGGTTTGACGAGGAACGAAAACACATCTACCGCGCGCTCAAAGACCCCGCGTTCGTGCTCACGGAGCGGGTGCGTCTTGGCATGCTGCCGAAGTACGAGCCACTGAAAAAACTTGCGACCAGCGAGTTTGTCGGCGAGGGGGAGATCCGCCTCGATCACACCGGCTTTACTTTTACCGGTACCAAGGACGGGGAAGCTTTCTCATTCCATCTGGAGCCAAAGCTTCTGCCAACCTACGGTATGTGCACGGACGTCTCTCGCGTCTACACCTTCTATAAAGGCGATTTTTACGAGTTTTATCCCGAGACGGAATGCATCGCAAAATGGCTGCTCGCCACCGAGGAGCTACACCGCATGCACGGCGGCGAATGGAAGAATTTCCCCTGGGCGGACACCTACTCTTGATTTGCTATGGGTTGTTCAGAGATGACAGATTCTTTATCACGGAATGCGGGCGGATGGTATCCGCCCTACAAAAAAAGAACGATTTTTAGAAAAGATTTAACGATTTGATTCGGGTCTTGATCAAGAAAAACGAAGCCATCTTTGCAGGGGCGGATATCATCCGCCCGCGTCTAAAACGGAAGTATGACAGGAGGTTGCACGCCATGCAGAAACCAGCGGGAGCGACGCCGGCAACGGTCACGCTCGACCTGCACGGTAAAACGCAATATCAAGCACGGGTTACGATAGACGCGGCGCTCAGGCGCAGCCGCGGAGTCTATCGCATCCATGTGGTGCACGGATATCACAGCGGAACCGCCCTGCGCGAGATGGTGCGCCGGGAATACGCAGCGCATCCGCAGGTCTTGCGCGCAGAGGCCGTATCCGAAAGCGCGACGGATCTTGTGCTCAGAGAACTCTGAGTGTATAGAGAAAAACGGAGCGGCAACTCCGTTTTTTTTATGCGAATTTTTTGGAACAAAAGCCTCGCTTCTGTCGAAAAAGCAACAGCTTATATCGAAAGAAGTACAAGAACGTTAGCGTTATGGTTTCTTCGAAATCTTCTTTTTCCGCTCGATCAGCGCGGCATAGCGCTCGACGCTTGCGGTTGCGATTTCGTCCCAGGAAAGATAGATCGTCTTGCGCGCAGATTGCCCGATCTTGGAGGTCATAGCGCTGTCGCTCAGCGCGAGATCGATCACATCGCAAAGGCTTTGCGTCGTGTCCTCGCACAAAAAACCATTTTCGCGGTCGAGAATCGGCTCCGCCGTCGCGCAGCCACGAACGACCACACTCGGCGTTCCCATTGCAGCTGCTTCGCGCACCACCATGCCGGAGGTATCGTAAAGCGAGGGAAACACAAACAGATCCGCGTTCTCGTAAAGCCCGTAGAGATCGTTTTCACCCGTGATGTGGCCGGTAAAGCGCACACGCTCCGACAAACCCAGCTCATCCGTCTTTTGTTGGATGGACTTCACGTCCGGCCCCTGCCCCGCAAGTACGAGCGTAAATGGCTTTCCGCTCCGCGCGTAGAGGGCGCAGCTTTCGAGAATGCGCAGGATGTTCTTCTTCCAGTTTATCTGTCCGCAGTAGAGGAGTATCGGCTCGTCCGGCAGATTATATTTCGCTTTTGCGGCAGCGGCACGGGCGGGGTCGGGGTCGATGTCCGGCGTGCCGTTTGGCATGACGATCACCTCGCCCACATAGCCGTAGTCATACAGCGTTTCCTTCGAGCTTTGGCTCACCGTCCAGACTTCGTCGCAACGCTGATAGAAATTCACAATGGTCGCCACCGCAATATTCGCCAGCATTTCCGTACCGGTGATCTGATAAAAGTCGTCGTAATAGCGCGAATGAAACATACCTACGATAGGGATATCGCGCCGCCGTGCGAGACGCTGCGCCTCAAGTCCTGCGATAAAGGGAGCATGTGCATGTATGATATCCAACGGGATATCTCGCATGCGCGCGTCGTAGTGCTGATCCAGCTGGGGAATGCCTGTGTTGTACTGCGGGTGGCTCGGCAGTTCAGAGCTGATGTAGTCCACAAGTTCGAAGGGGTATCCCCCGCGAAAGCCGGTGTCCGCCATAGGCGCGATCACATAGCAGCTTTCTCCGCGTCGAGAAAGAGCCGTAGCATAGTTATACACCACGCGGCCAACCCCGTCTACAATCGGTAGAAAGGTATCGCTGAATTGTCCAATCTTCATTTGTAAACAGCCCTTTCGAAAAATGACGATATACTTGAAAAAATTGCCCCATAGTGGGAAAAGGTGCCGTGCTGTATGCTTCTTTTAAAAAACCTGTGATACAGGATCATTCTACCATAACCATTGAAAACGTGTTATCATGTAGGGCAAGGTTTCATTGCTTGCAATGTGAACGATTGTGTCAAGGGGCGCGGTTTACGCGAAACAAAAATGACGCAATGCGGACGCAATTCAAAGGAGAAAACCCCGGTTTACGTCAAAGTACAATGGCAGAGTATATGAAGAGACATATTTTTTAGAGTAAACGAAAAATCAAAATATAAAAATAAAGAGATAGTTGTTGAACGCATGAAGAAAAGAACAGTACTGCGACTCCTGCTGCCGCTCCTAGTGTTCGTCATGGCGCTGCCGCACCTGCCATCTTTGGCGGAGGAAGAAGCGCCATATCTCGGAGACCTGAACGGAGACGGCGTAACGACCGCGGCGGATGCGGCGGCGATGCTGCGTGGCATTGCGTTTGGCAGGCTCAGCGAAGAAACGCGACCCGATCTCGATTTCACAAAAAACGGCGAGATCGACAGCACCGACGTGCTCGCCGCTCTCTACTATGCCTCGGGCGCGATTACTGATCTGGTCGCATTTGGCGAGCGGGTCTCCAGCGGACTCTGCGACGAGCGCTTGTTTGACCGCTTCTCCTATGTGGGGACGAAAAACGACGGACAGGGGAACTACCGGAGCGAAAACATCGCGGTTAGCGCTATAGCCGGGCGATATGAAAACAGCAACTATTATCTGGCCGATATCTATGTGCAGGACATCGTGAGCATCACCACCGCTTTCAGCGGCGGCGTGTTTCGCGGCTCCGCGGAGACGGTCCGCGCGATGTTTGACGCGGTCGAAGGGGCGATCATCGCCATAAACGGAGACTTTTACTCGCTGCACCTACACGGGCCGGTGATTCGAAACGGCGTGGTGTATGTAGAGCAGATCACGCGGGACTGGGATATTGGCGTACTCTATGCAAACGGAGCGCTCAAGACCTACGAGTTTCGGACGCTGACACAAGAGGAGCTGGAAGGCACGGGCGCATACCAAAGCTGGGTTTTCGGGCCCGCGCTTCTGGATGAGAACGGGCTGGCGAAAACGACGTTTCGTAGCAACGTCAAGCCCGAGAACCCGCGCAGTATCATCGGCTATTACGAGCCGGGGCACTACGCGTTTCTGACCGTAGACGGACGCACCAGCGAAAGCAAGGGGCTGACCATGGCGGATCTTGCCGCTCTGTGCGAGCAGCTTGGTTTTGCAAGCGCCTATAACCTGGACGGCGGAAGATCCAGCGTGTTGCAGGCGCAGGAGGGCGCGGTCAACGACCCCTACCGCGACGGCAGGCCGATTAGTGATATCATCGCCGTGCGCGAGATACCGCAGGGGTAAGCGAAAGGCAAGAAAAGAACAGGCGGGAAGTTTGTTTTCGTGCGAAACAGTTGATCGATGCTTCTTAACTGCTGAAATACTGCGATTTTTAACAAGAAATCATAATGTGACAGCAAGGGCGCTGCTAGTGAAGGGGCAGAGCCCTTTTTCATGCGCAGCATATCAATTTTCCTGGGAGTTGCGAGAGGCGCGCTCTGCGTTTTTGTGCCTGAAAGCAGCCCGGCAGATCGAGAAACAAATACAGCAAATAATATGAGACCGTATTGAAAAAAACAAAAGATGGCAAGGTTGCCTTAATTTTTCACAACTTATGACGATTTTGGTGCAGGCACATTCGTTGAAAAACAAGAATAATTTGTGTTATAATAAAATATGTGTAAAATCGCATGCACAATAACTTTTTCTATCCTGCTGGCTGCCGTATGTTTGATCGGATGCTCCGGGAGTACGACAGAGGAAGCCGCATGCGGTTTGGTTATAAGCGAAGTCGTTTCGAGTAACCGGTTTTCACTCACGGACGATGTTTTGGGTTCGCCTGACTGGGTTGAGTTTTACAACGGCTCAAACGAGGATATCAATCTCTCGGGCTACGGCTTTTCCGATAATCTGCGCAATCTGCATAAGTTCGTTTTTGGCGATGTAACCATACCTGCGGGTGGGTACATCGTTTTACGTTTGTCCAACGCTGACGGTGTGGAACACGCCGATTCCCTCGTGGCGGGTTTCGGCTTGAGCAAGAGCGGAGAAAGCCTGTTTCTTACCGATCCATATTATGGCCTCGTGCAGGAGCTGATGCTGCCTGCGCTTCCTACGGATGTTGCCTATGCGCGCCGTACGGACGGCAGCTATGGCTTTACGATGGTCACCACGCCGAACGGACCGCCCGAGACCGTATTTGATACGCTATCAGACATTTACAATCTCCCCGAAAGCAGCCTCGTCATCTCCGAAATCCTGCCGTATCCCGACAGCGGGGAAGCATGGGTCGAGCTGTATAATGCCTCTAATGAGGCAATCCGTCTCGAGAATTTCTATATCAGCGACAACCCCGCCGTTCCGAAACGGTTTCAGTTGCCCGCAGGCACGCTGGAAGCGGGCGCATATCTTGTTTGCGCGCTCAATGGCGCATCCGAAAAAGCCGTGTCGGGCAACGCCATTCAGGCAGACTTCCGCATCGGCAGAGACGACACCGCCATCTATCTTGCGGATGCAACAGGCGCGGTTGTCGATTCTCTGATGTGGCCTGCTTCGCTTGCAATCGGGCTCTGTGTCTTGGGAGATGAGCAATATAGCGCGTATCCGACTCCCGCCGCCGCGAACAGCACGCGCGTATTCTCCGTGCCGACCGTGCAGGAGGCGGACGCTACGGAGGCTCTCTGCATCAGCGAGGTGCTGCCGAATAACAGATACACGCTGACCGATCAGGACGGGGATCGCAGCGACTGGGTTGAGCTCTACAGCCGCTCAACCGAATCCGTCTCGCTGGAGGGCTATTATCTCTCCGATGATGCAGACGCGCCGTTTCGATATGCGTTGCCGGCTCAAATGCTCGCGGCGGGAGACTACATCGTCGTCTTCCTTTCGAGTAAAGACCGCGTTAAAGACGGCGAAATTCACGCATCCTTCAGCCTCGCAGCGGACGAGACCGCGCTGCATCTGACAAACGCCGCCTCGTTTACCCGCGAAACGCTCGCGCTTGTCGCGGACTGTCCCGCGGATATCTCGATCGGGCGCGCGGATGACGGTAGCATGGTGTTCTATGCGTTTCCGACACCCTGGCATGAAAACGCCGCGCCCTTTTCCGATTTGTCCGATGCGTATCACGCCATCGCCGAGGTTACGATCAACGAAGTTTTCTCCGGCGCTGTGTATGGGGATGATACGCCCGATTGGATCGAGCTGAAAAACAATACCGATCAATCGATTTCGCTCAAGGGTTGGTTTCTGTCGGACTCGATCTTCGAGCAAAAGCGATGGCAGATTCCGGCTATAGACATTCCGCCAAACGGTTATACCGTGATCTATGCTGCAAAAGGAGCGGTCGATGGCGCAGCTGTGACGGCTTCTTTTTCTATTGCGGCTTCGGGCGAGACGATCTTCCTCTATGATGCCAACGGCTGCCGCGTGGATTCCTTTGCGACAGGCGCGATCCGGGCGGGCAGCTCTTCAGGACGGGCGCAAGCGGCAAATGGCGATCGTGTTTTCTTTTTGAGCCCTACGCCGGGGCGGGAAAACGGAGGCGACTATACCGCTGGCTATGCTGCGAAGCCTGTTTTCTCCGTGACAGCGCTCTTGCACACGAAGCCCTTTTCTCTCACGCTGCGCGGTACGAATCCGAGCGCTGAGATTCGCTATACCATGGACGGCTCCGCGCCGACCGAGCGAGCCGCGCTCTATAAGGCTCCGATTCCGATCGGGCAGAACACCGTCATACGAGCCGCTTCCTTTCAAAGCGGCCTCATGCACAGCGATATTGCGACGCAGACCTTTCTATTTGATGCGGCGCATGAAATTCCCATTCTCTGCCTCACGACAGACCCTGAGAATCTGGATGGCGGAGATGGCATCTTGTCAAAGAAGAACCGCTATGACGATGGATGGGAGCGCGCCGCCGTGATCGAGTACCACGACGGCGAATCGCGGTTCTCCGTCAACTGCGGGTTTCGGCTGCATGGCAACATGTCCCGCCAAAGCAACGGCTATGGCAAGGCTTCCATGAAGCTGTGTTTTCGCGCATGCTATGACAACAGTACGCTCAACTACCCGCTGTTTGAGGATGGAAAGACCACAGTATTTCACACGCTCCTGCTCCGCAACGGCAGCGATATGCGCTATGCGGTCATTCGCGATGAACTCATCACCAATATCGCATACCGCACGTCGGATCAGCTTTGCGTCATGACCGCGCAGTACGTCGCCACCTATTTCAACGGCGCGTATATGGGGCTGTATGCGCTCAAGGAATCCCTCGGATCGGGGTATTTTGCCGAGCACTTTGGCGTTTCCCAGGAGAGCGTGGAGATGCATCGCCCCGTTGTCGAGGAACACGAAGACTTTATTGCGCTCCTGCGATATGCCAAGGCACACGATCTGCGCGAGGAGGAGCACTATAGGTATCTGGAGGAGCGCATCAATCTTGAGAGCATGATCGACTGGCTTATCTATGAGGCCTATTCCACCAATCAGGACGTGGCGGTGAATGTGCGATACTACCGCAGCATGGAAGCGGACGGGAAATGGCACTACGCGCTGTTTGATCTGGATTTGAGCATGAAGAGCGACGCGGACTTTGACCATCTGCTTGTCGCCGCATGGAATATCATCCCGCGCAAGCTTCTTATGAACGAAACATTTCAGCATCGGTTCCTGACCCGCTTTGCGTATCTTCTGGAGCATGTGCTTACCCAGGAAGCCGTGTTTGCCGAGTATGAGTCGCTCGTCGCCCAGATCGATCATGAGATGGTGCTCGAGCGCGCCAGATGGCCAAAGCGCATCAATAAAACATGGGAGGACTATCTGCTCGATCTCAAAGAGGAAATTTTAAAGGATCGCGCGGGGCAGCTCAGGGTCAGCATTGCGGCTTATATGGACAGGCCGCTTTCGGAGATTGAGGCATATTTTACGCAGGATTAGCCAGATTGGGTGGTTTCGCCGCCGCAGACGGAGCCGCGTTGCCCAAGGGCTATCTTTTTTGCGGTTTTCGTGTATCATATAGAAAGAAAACGGATAGCCTGTTCATCAATGCGCGATTCAGAACTTAATTGCAAAAAAAAAGAGAAAATATATCATTTATATGGAAGATTTGTTTCAGAATCAGTTAGAAGAAAACGCGCCGCTGGCGGACCGCATGCGCCCGCGCACGCTCGACGAATTCATCGGGCAGACGCACATCGTAGGCGAAGGCAAGCTGCTGCGCCGCGCCATCCTGAGCGACCGCTTGCAGTCGTCAATCTTCTTTGGCCCGCCGGGCACGGGGAAGACCACATTAGCCGCCATCGTTGCCAACGTAACCGGCGGCGCGTTTGTCAAGATCAACGCCGTCACGGCGGGGGTCAAGGAGCTTCGCGCCATCGTGGAGGAGGCGGAGCAGAGATTGCGGCTCTATCGCCAGCCGACGTATCTGCTGCTGGACGAGTGCCACCGCTGGAGCAAGACGCAGAGCGATTCGCTACTGCCCGCGCTGGAGAAAGGCATCATCCGCTTCATCGGCTCCACCACGGAAAACCCGATGATCGCGATGACGAGCGCGATCGTCTCCCGTTGCCGCGTGTTTCAGTTTTATCCGTTGACCAGTGAAGACGTGGAGCAGGTGGTGCTAGCGGCAGTGCGCGACGAAGCGCGCGGCTTTGGCAAGCTGCCCGTCGTGCTGGAGGACGAGGCGCTGCATACCATCTCTGCGATTGCAAACGGAGACTGCCGCAATGCGCTCAACGCGCTGGAGCTCGCGGTGCTCACCACCGAGCAGAACGAAGCGGGAGAGATCCGCATCACGCGGGAGATCGCCGCCGAGTCCAGTCAGAAAAAAGTAATCAAGTGCGACGAGCAGCTTTTTTACGACATGCTCTCCGCGTTTTGCAAGAGCCTCCGCGGGGGGGACTCCAACGCGGCAATCGCGTGGTTTGCGCGGCTATTGTACGCGGGGGTCGATCCGCGCATCATCGCTAGGCGGCTCATCGCCCACGCGAGCGAAGATGTAGGGCTTGCCAACCCCCAGGCGATGGTGCAGGCGGTTACGGCGGCGGAAGCGCTGGAACACATCGGCCTGCCGGAAGCGCGGCTGCCGCTGACCCAAGCCATCATTTTCATCTGTGAATCGCCCAAGAGCAACAGCGTCGTTGTGGCGCTAAGCCAGGCTGCGGCGGACGCGGAGACGAGCTTTGACGAGCCGGTGCCGGTGTACTTGCGGGACACTTCCTTTGCGGGCGCGGGTAAACTCGGACACGGCAAAGGGTATCTCTACCCGCACGATTTTCCCGGCCACTGGGTCATGCAGGAGTATATGCCGCCCTCGCTCAAGGGCAGGCGGTATTATATCCCGTCTGATCAGGGGCAGGAAGCGAAGATTCTGGAGAATCACGAGCGGCGCGAGAAGCTCCGAAAAGGAGAACCGCCGGAACAGGATAAAACAGAAGAATAGCGAAAACGAAGAACGACGGGAAAGTTGTGAAACGGAGAATCACCCGCGCAGGAGAAGACCGAAGAATAGAAGAATAACGCGACAACACGCGAAACAGGAGAATTATGACTACTATCATTCCTATGGCTGCCATCACAATCGTTGGATTTTTTGTAATTGTCTTTTGCGGCACGTTCGGGCTGCTGGGGTTGATCTTCCTTGGCATAGGCCTGGGGCTTGCCGCCGCGCAAAACAAAAGACGCAGCTCATGCACCGCCTATGCCGAAGGCACGGTAAGTGCCATGCAGACTCAGTTTGGGACAAGCGGCCTTCGCGCTATCTATAGTTTTTCGATCGACGGAAAACCGATGCAGTATGTCTCCAACTATTCCGGCAGGAACAATCTGCTCGTTGGTCAGAGCGTCGGGGTCTACTATGACCCGGCGAACATCGGGCGGGTATATATCGAGGAAGATGCGCGGCAGATGCGCACCATGACCCGCGTTTTCACGATTCTCGGCGGTGTGTTTGCCGGCGTTGCGCTCATCGTTGCGGTGGTGCTGCTAGGTGTTTTTTAAGTCATTTGCTGTCTGCGCGGCGAAAAAACGCTTAATTTGACGAAAACATTCGTGTGGAGTAATTGAGTTGATATTTCAGACATTTTGTGAATATTCGCGGGGTATCATTGGCATGGCATCGGGCTTATGGTACACTAAACGTTGCGAAAATGCGCACAGCAGTTTCGTGAGAGGAGCATTGGATACATGGCAAAACGAAGGAGGAGAGCATCCGGCGCGCGTAAGCTGCTCGTTATCGTGCTGCTTGCCGTCAGCGCTGTTGCGCTCGTTCTTTATATAACAAAAGGCGGCGGAAAAATCGAAACGGAAAGCCTGGGCCTGATTCAGATCAACGAGGTCATGACCAGCAACAAAGGCTCCGTACCGGACGAAACAGGCGATTTTCCGGACTGGATCGAGGTGTATAACAACACCGACTCCCAGCTCGATATCTCCGGCTTTGGCTTAACCGACGATTTTATCTCCGCCGCAAAGTGGACATTCCCCGAGGGTTCTGTGATTCAGCCGCGCGGGTATCTTGTCGTGTTTTGTAGCGGTGACTCCACGCGCGGAAAGATGCATACGCCCTTTAAGCTCTCCGCTTCGGACGATGTGATTCTCTCCAACGTCTCCGGCAAGGTGGTGGACAGCATCAAGTTAAAGCCGGTGACGAGCGGCTACTCGCTCGGCCGCAGCGCGGAGGACACCAGCGTTTGGAAAGAGATGCTGCCGAGCCCAGGCTATCCGAATACAACAGAGGGCGCGGCGGAGTATCTCGCGACGCTTGCCGCCACCGCGGAGGAAAGCATCGGCGTCTACATCAACGAGTTTATGGCGAGTAACGCCTCCACACTGGTCGGGCCCGACGGCTCGTATTGCGACTGGATCGAGCTATACAACACCACAGGTTCCGAGATCGACCTTAGCGGATTCGGCATCTCGGATTCGCCGACGCAGCCGCTGAAATACAAGTTGCCCGCGGGCACGATGATTCCCGCAAACGGTGTGCTGCTCATCTACCTGACAGGCCGCGAAACACCGGAGGGTGCGGACAAGATTGAAGCCCCGTTCGGGCTTGCGGCGTATGCCGAGAGCGTGGTGTTTTCCACTCCCGCAGGTCGCATCCTCGATCAATACGACTACACGCGCGCCAGCACCGATATCAGCATTGCGCGCAATCCCGACGGCACGGGTGAATGGGCGCCAACCTCTCAGCCCACGCCGGGATATTTGAATAACAACGCCGGCCTTGAGGCCTTCATGAAGACGCTCTCCTACGGCAAGGGCGACATCGTCATCTCCGAAGTGTCCAACGCGAACGTTTCATACTTAAAACAGCCCGACGGCGAGTTTTACGATTGGATCGAGATATACAACACCACGGGCGCTCCCATCCCGCTCGCGGGTTACGCGCTGAGCGACAACGCGAGGAACCCCGCCAAGTGGGTATTTCCAGACATCACGCTCGAAGCGGGCGAATACTTAACGGTTCTCGCGTCGGGCAAGAATGTGTCCAACGCGCAAAAAAAAAATAACCTAGAGACAAACTTTCGCCTCTCGTCGGCGGGAGACGTCGTGTTTCTTTTTACGCCGGATGGAATCATACTCGACAAACTGCTCGTGCCCAAGGGCCACGCGGACGTGAGCTACGGGCGCACGGGCGCAACCCATTATTTTTATGAAAACCCTTCTCCCGGTGCGGCAAACGGCGCGGGTGTTGCCGGATATGCGCAAGAGCCGAAGATCCTAACCCCTGGCGGCACGTTTGACAGCGCGCAGAGCATCAGCGTTGAAGTGCCGGAAGGCTGCTCCGCCA
Organism: Eubacteriales bacterium; assembly: GCA_030695285.1. Classification (GTDB taxonomy): domain Bacteria; phylum Bacillota; class Clostridia; order Christensenellales; family CAG-138; genus UBA7703. The sequence continues at coordinate 13,388 of JAUYTF010000040.1, forward strand.
CCTACACCACGGACGGAACGGTGCCCACGGAGAATTCCTCGCGCTATTCTGGCCCGATTACGGTGAGCAGAACCGCGGTTCTGCGCGTGCGCGCATTCAAGAGCGGCTACTATGGCAGCGACACCGCCAGCCAGACCTATGTGATTTACACCGGAGAGAGCACGGTTGAAAACCACAAGTATACCCTGCCGGTGGTGAGCATCGTCACTGCGCCGGGGAATCTATGGGATCCGGACAGCGGGATCTATGTCGTCGGCAACCGATACGCCGAACTCTCCGGACAACTGCCGACGGATATTACGATGACCGCCGGCATGAACGACCCGAACTGGAACAAAGCCAACTTCAACGCGCAGAACATCTCCAATCCCGATCCGCTCGGGCGCAGGTGGGAGCGCGATGTGCATTTTGACTATATCGATGCTGACGGAAAAACCCTGTACAGCGGAGACGGCGTGGTGCAGATTCAAGGGCAGTTTTCGCGCAACAAGCAGCAAAAGGGGCTCTCGCTCATCGCCAAAGGCGCGTATGGCGACTCTATGTTCAACTATCCATTCTTTGAAAACCGCACGGCGACGAGTTATAAGTCGGTTATCCTGCGCGCCAGCGCGCAGGACGCGACCAACAGCCGCATTCGTGACCATCTGATGACCGCATTGCTGGAAGAGGGCAACACAGGTCTGCCGGAAGAGCGCGCGGTCGTGGTGCAGGCGCACAAGCAGGTTGTCGTACTGCTCAACGGCAAATACTGGGGCGTGTATGACTTCATGGAGCGCATTACCGAAGATTTTGTCGCATCGCGCTTTCATCTTGCAAATCCGGACTCCGTCGATCTGCTCTTCGGCAACGG
>JAUYTF010000053.1 GCA_030695285.1 Eubacteriales bacterium
CGACCTATTGCGGACTCTTCGACCTCATCCGCGCGGTGTTTGCCAACACGCCGGATTCGCGCATGCGCGGCTACAGCAACGGCCGATTCAGTTTCAATGTCAAGGGCGGCCGGTGCGAAGCCTGCAACGGGGACGGCATCATCAAGATCGAGATGCACTTTTTGCCGGATATCTATGTCCCCTGCGAAGTGTGCGGCGGAAAGCGCTATAACCGCGAAACGCTGGAGGTACACTACAAGGGCAAGAACATCTACGATGTGCTGAATATGACGGTGGAGGAAGCGCTTCGCTTCTTTAAGCCGATTCCAAAAATTGCGCGCAAGCTCCAGACGCTGTTCGACGTCGGCCTTGGCTACGTCAAAATCGGACAGCCGAGCACCCAGCTCTCCGGCGGCGAGGCGCAGCGCGTCAAGCTCGCGACGGAACTCAGCCGCAGGGACACGGGCCGCACGCTCTATATCCTCGACGAGCCGACGACTGGCCTGCATGTGGATGACGTCAAGCGCCTGCTGGAGATCCTGCAGCGGCTTTGCGAATCGGGCAGCAGCGTGCTGGTCATCGAGCACAATCTGGACGTGATCAAGTGCGCGGATTATGTGATCGACCTAGGCCCCGAAGGCGGAAACGCGGGCGGCAATATCGTCGCCACCGGCACACCGGAGGAGGTCGCGCAAGTGGAGGGCAGCTATACGGGGCAGTTCCTGAAGGGCGTACTGTAAAATCGTTGCAAGAACTACGCGCAATCAGACTTTGCCGGAAGCCGTTGCCACAAAAAATATTTGTAACAAAGCTGTGACGAAACGGGGATGCGTATGGGCGCGTTCCCGTTCGTATTATATAATGCTGGTGCCACACATTTAGGTTTGGCAAAAGATACATTCGAATATTCGCGCTGACTGCAACAGTCAGCCTTCGAAAGGAAAGAAACAATGTATACCAGATGGAGACTCTATATTTTAGCCGTGTTTGTAATCGTGATCGGCGTGCTGCTCTTTGGCTGCCGCATCTGGCGCAAGCGCGGACATTCCTTCAGCGCGCTGCGCGAATTCTTCCTCATCCTTGGCGTGGTGCTCATCGTCGAGACGCTGATTGTTTCCACGCTCTCCAACTATAACCTCGGTGTGATTCTGCCCGCGTTCTTTGGCGTGCCGCTTGTGTTTCTCGCGCTCGTGCTGCCGAAGATGGACAAGGGGTTTCTGAAGTTTCTCAAATGGCTGATTGCCGGCTGCTACACCGTCGCCATCGGCATTTTCCTCGTATGCGGGTTTTTGATGATCCGCGCTAGCAGCGAGGGCGAGCGCGTGGAGGCGGACGCGATCATCGTGCTCGGCGCGGCGGTACACGGGGACAAGGTGACCTGGGTGCTCGAAAACCGCCTCAATACCGCGATGGCGTATATGGAAGCGCACCCGAACGCCATCTGTATCGTCTCCGGCGGCCAGGGTCCTGGCGAAACCGTCACCGAAGGCTCCGCGATGAAGAAATATATGGTAGAGCGCGGCATGGACGAGAACCGCATTTATGCTGAAGAGCAGGCAACGAACACCAAGGAGAACTTTGAGAACTCCAAGGCGATTATAGACGAAGCAATAGGAGAAGGTGCGCGCATCGCGTTTGTGACCACGAATTTTCACGTCTACCGCGCGGGACAGGTTGCAAAGGAAAAGGGGGTCAACGCCGTAGGCATCCCGGCAAACGACGTGTGGTATCTGCGGCTTAACAATTTCCTGCGCGAGTGCGTGGGCATCTGCGTCTATGCGCTCAGGGGCGATATTTAGCCGCAGAAAGCGACGGCGAAACAAAGCGTATACGCCTTGCGAATCGTGCGAAACGCGTGTATGATGTATGGGAATATTGAGAAACGGATCATACGAGGTTGTTATGACGATTTGGATTGCGATGCTGCTGGGGTTTGTGCAGGGCCTCACCGAGTTTTTGCCGGTGAGCAGCAGCGGGCATCTGCTCCTGATACAAAAGATGTTTGGCATTACGGAAGGGGCGTTGTTCTTTACCGTGATGTTGCATCTAGCAACATTGGTCGCAGTGATCATCGTCTATTGGGAGATCATAGCCGCGCTCATCAAAAAGCCGTTCCAAAAAACCGTCGGGCTGCTGATTGTCGCAACCATCCCCGCCGTCGGCATCGCACTACTCATTAAGATGATTGCGCCTGTTGATGCATTTTTCACCGCCGCGGAAGGCGGGCAGTATCTCGGCTTTGGATTTTTACTCACTTCGGTACTGCTGCTGGTGAGCGACAATATCCGCCTGACCACGACGGACGAGGAAGGGAACCGTATTCCGAGAAAAGGCAAAAAGTTCAAAGATATGCGCGTGACCGACGCGCTCGTGATCGGCTGTATGCAGGGAGTGGGCATTCTGCCCGGCGTGTCGCGCTCCGGCAGTACGATCTCCGGTGCGTTGTTTGCGGGGCTAAATCGCAAAACCGCGGCGGATTTCTCGTTTCTGATGTCGATTCCGGCGATCATCGGCGGCGCGGTGTTCGAGATTCCGGATGCGATTGCGACCGGCATGAGCGGCCTTCACTGGACCACGCTTGTCGCGGGTATGCTGGTTGCTGGCATGACAGGGTATTTTGCCATAAAGCTGATGATCGCTGCCGTCAAAAAAAAGAAGCTCTGGGGATTCGCGGTATACACCGCCGTGCTCGGCGCGCTGGTGCTAATCGACCAGTTTGCAACGCATTATTTCTTTTGAGCATGGCAAAGAATAACCGGCGGGGTGAAAGCCTCGCCGGTTTTGTGTTTGTGTTGATGGTGTGTTTCCAATCTCTCGGTTATTTTCGATCTGGAAAGAAAGCTTAGTCTTTGGATGTATCCGCCTCTTTTTTTAGCCGCCCTACGCACCGCACCTCTTCGAGCGGAATCACGATGGTCTCCGTCTGGCGTGTGCCGTCGCGCAGGAGCCCGTGCGATTCGTAAAACGAAACCGCGCGGTGATTCTCCTCCAGCACCCAGCAGCAGATGCGCAGAAATCCCGCGTTTGCGGACTCGCGCTTGAGAAAATCGAGCAGCATTGTACCATATCCCCGCCGCCAGACCGCGGGCAAAAAATAAAAGAAGCTAAACTCTGCGGCATCCGGCATATCATCATTTCTCGCGCGATGCAGGCTCGCGGCTCCGACAGTAGAGCCGTTTTCACAGAGCACGAAATAGCGCATGTGCGAGACGCGGATGAGCCCCTCACGCAGGCGTTTTGTCTTGTCCTCCTCGCGAATCGTGTCGAGGTAGCGCTGTGGAACGATGCCAACATACGCCGCCTTCCAAGCCTCATTGATGATGTGCGCGATGGCGGGGATGTCCGCATCCGTCGCCTGCCGTATTTCGATGATTGGCTGCTGCGGCATTCTCTCGCCTCCTTTCGAAACAAGGGTTGAAATCGAATCTGCCCCTATCGTTTCGTTTTCACTATCGCATCCAAATTTTCAATCTCCAAATCGCAATATTTCGAAATCGCCTCCGGTAACCCTTTGCGGTATTGCACGCCGAATGCGCGGGAGTTGAATTCGGCGCGCCCTCTCACCTGGCGCGGTGCTTCATCCGCGTAAAACACGAGATAGCTGCCTTTCGTCACCCTGCCGTAGAGGTCGGTCGCGAGTATGACGCGCCGCACATCTGACCACGCGAGGCGATAGCGCAGGCCGTGCTTTTGATAGCTTACGCCGCGCTTGGAGAGGATAAACCGAATCGAGCCAAACCCGAACAGCTCCAGATACACGGGAATCAGCATGAAAACAAGCACGATCGCCAGCAGCGCGTATTCCAGCGCTTGCATCACGGAAAAATACCGAAACGGCGTGCGGTTTCTCTGAAGCAGCAGAAAAAAGGAGACCGCGAACAACTCGATCAGCAGATAGGTGAGTATGGTTGTGCGCGGGGAAACGGTGCGGAGTTTCATCTTGGTGTCCTTTCGACATTGAACGCAATGAGGTATTGACATTTTATATAGGGGCGGAAACCATCCGCCCGCCACTGCCACGCAGTCTTGTGCGAAAGGAGCTGCCATTGCTGGACAGCCCCAAGGTTCTTGCATGGTTTGGGTGAATTACTTGCTCTCGCCCTTTTTCAGATGTCCGTGTCCGTGGCAATAGATCTGGCGGTTGTCCAGCGCCCACTGCCGCTCGGAAAACGCGCCGACGGAGACGCCGGAGAGCGCATCAAACATCTCATACATCTTGCTGTCTAATAGGTCGATCTCCGCGAGCACTTCCGCCTCGGGGAACATCGGTAGTTTCGGGCTGCCAAACTCCGCCTGCCCGTGGTGCGCCAGCAGCATGTGCTCTACCAGCATGGCAGTCTCTTCCGCAACGCCAAGCAGTTCGCACGCGGCGGTTACATCCGAAATGCCGATGGAGATGTGGCCTACTAGCCTGCCGCGCGTGGTGTATCCGCTCGCGATACCGAGCTCGCCCGTCTCCAGCTCCTTGAGCTTGCCAATGTCGTGGAGAATCGCGCCTGTGTAGACGAGATCCCCGTCCAGCGCGGGATAGATGTCGATGATCGCCTTGGCGAGCTTGGTCAGCGTCCACGTGTGGTGCAGCCAGCCGCCGCGCGTTGCGTGGTGCAGCTTCACCGCTGCGGGATAGAACAGGAGCCTTTCTTTGTTTTCCCGCATCATGTATTGCACGAGGCGGCGAAGGTCGTCGTCCGCAAAGCTTTCCGCAAGGGAAAAGAGCTCATCGTAGAGCCAGGCGGGATCAAACGGCGAACAGGGGAGCAGCTTTGCCATATCAACGTCGTCATCCGGCATGGTATGGCGAATCTTGTCGAGCTTGAGCTGTTCGGTGTCCTTCCAGATGTTGACGGAGCCGCGCACCTTCACCACGTCGTTTGCTTCAAACACGCCGTGCAGTTCTTTATTATAATCCCAGAGCTTGGCGGCGCAGTCGCCTTCCGAGTCTGCCAGGATGAGGTCGAGATATTCTGTTCCCTTGATATTGGTCTTCACACTCGTGCTTTTGACCAGGCAAAACCCCTCAAAAGATTGTCCATTGCTTTCGTTTAATAACCGCATGCGGCCCATGGCTGTGTCCCCCTTGTTCGTTGCGCATCGGACAGGCAGTTTGTGCGTTGCCCGGCAACATTCTATTGTTTTTTTACAGTATAGCATATTTGCAGCAGGTTCTGGCAACCCGTGCGTCAAAGCGGTCAAAAACCGCCCGCCCGACAGACCGGTCAAACGACAAAGCGCGTTGCCGGAATCTCTCGCTTGTGGTAAAATGCGCGTGTGCATCGCGCGGGGAAATACACAAGCGCGCGCCTTCACGGAATGGAACAAAGAAGACCGGATATGGAAACAAACAATACACACAATTATGATATCGTCGTCATCGGCGCGGGGCACGCGGGCGTAGAAGCCGCGCTTGCCAGCGCACGAATGGGGCAAAAGACGCTACTTTTAACATTGAATCTGGACTCAGTGGGGCTGATGCCATGCAATCCCGCCATCGGCGGCACGGGCAAGGGTCATCTCGTGCGTGAGATCGATGCGCTGGGCGGCGAGATGGGCCTAGCAGCGGACGACACCCTGATTCAAATGCGGATGCTCAACACGGGCAAAGGCCCTGCGGTGCATTCCCTACGCGCGCAGATGGACAAGCGCCGCTATCATGAGCGCATCAAGCGCGCGGTGGAGGAGCAGGAGCATCTCACCCTTGCGCAGGGTGAGGCGAGCCGCTTTCTGACCGAAGGCGGAAGAATCAGCGGTGTAGAGACGGCGGAAGGATTTGTCTACACCTGCCGCGCGACGGTGGTCTGCGCGGGTGTTTATATGAAGAGCCGGATTCTCATCGGCGACTTTGTGCGAAACAGCGGGCCCGCCGGGCTGCTCCGTTCGGAGACGCTCTCCGACGCGATTGGCGACCTTGGCATCCCCGTGCAGCGCTTCAAGACCGGCACGCCTGCGCGCGTCAACGGGCGCACGCTCGACTATGACGAGATGGAGCGGCAGGACGGCGACGTGCCGACGCCCGCGTTTTCGTTTCTCAACGGAAGACTCAAGCGCGAGCAAACGCCATGTTATTTGACCTATACCAACGCGGACACGCACCGGATAATCCATGAAAACATCCATCGTTCCGCCATGTACAGCGGAAGGATCAACGCCACCGGCACGCGCTACTGCCCCAGCATCGAAGACAAGCTCGTCCGCTTTGCGGATAAGGACAGGCACCAGATATTCATTGAGCCGGAAGGGCGCACGACAAACGAGATGTATGTCCAGGGCATGAGCACGAGCCTGCCGGGAGATGTGCAGATTGCGATGCTGCGCACCATGCCCGGCCTTCACCGCTGCGAGGTGATGCGCCTTGGCTACGCCATCGAATACGACTGCATTGACCCCACCGTACTGGATCGAACGCTCGCCGTGCGCGCAGTGCCCGGCCTCTATATGGCGGGGCAGGTGAACGGCACGAGCGGCTATGAAGAAGCGGCGGCGCAAGGGGTGCTCGCGGGCATCAACGCCGCGCTTTATTGCCGGCAGGAGGAGCCGCTCACGCTGGGGCGCGACGAAGCATATCTCGGCGTACTGGTGGACGATCTTTCGGTGAAAGGCACGCCAGAGCCTTACCGCATGATGACCTCGCGCTGCGAATACCGCCTCTTGCTGCGGCAGGACAACGCCGACGAGCGGCTCACGCACAAGGCGCTGCGCACGGGGCTGATCTCCGGCGAGCGATATGAGCGGCTGATGCAAAAGCGGGAGCGCGTGGAAACCGCGCTGGCGGCTCTGGACAAATCCGCACCGCCGAGCGAGGCCTTGCGCCAGCTGCTGACCGAACGC
>JAUYTF010000059.1 GCA_030695285.1 Eubacteriales bacterium
TTCCCGTCCTATGTGGATCAGAGCGCGATCCTGCCGCTGGACGATATGATGGCGGCATCGAGTACCGACCTCGGCGTGTTGACCGAAAAATCGCTCCAGGCGTTTTCGCTCGACGGCACGAAATACGGAATGCCGTACAGCTATTCCACCGTCGTGCTGATCTACAACAAGGACCTCTTTGATCAGGCTGGCGTATCCTATCCCACGGCCGACTGGACCTGGGCGGACGCGGATGCAGCCGCTCTGAAGATCAAAGCCCTTGGTGATGACTATTACGGCCTGATTCAACCGATCTCCACCTATGAATTCTTCAAGGTGGTCAAGCAGTATAACGGCGGTCTGCTCAACGACGACAACTCCGCCTTCACCGTCAACCGTACGGAAAACGTGGAAGCGCTCCAGCGGCTTTGCGACAACGTGCTGGTGAGCAACATCTGCCCCAGTGCGGAGCAGCGCGGCAGCCTCGATGAATGGGGCATGTTCAAGCTCGGCAAAACCGGCATGATCGTCACCGGCATTTGGGCGTTCCCGTCGTTTACGACCGACTGCGCCTTTGCATGGGACATCGCGGTGGAACCCGGCGCTGTGACCAAGGCGACGCACTACTTTGCAAACGGCCTGTGCGTGAGCGCGGATTCCAAGAACTCCGAAGCCGCCTACAAGTGGATCGAGTTCATCGGCACGAGCGAACAGGTAGCGCAGCTGCGCATCCAGCTCGGCTGGGAGTTGCCCTGCGCGACGTATCAGACCGCGATGGATCAGTATGCAAAACTGACCCCGCCGGCCAACCGTCAGGCAGTGTTTGATTCTCTCGATTACGTCGTGCCCGTGCCGCAGATTGCGCAGTTTAGCCAGATGGCAGACATCCTCGGCGCAGAGCTCGAAGCCGCAGCAAACGGCAGCAAGACCCCGCAGCAGGCGCTGGACGATGCGCAGGCGGCGCTGGAAGCAGCCATCACCCTCGGATAAAACTACGTTGTTTCGTTGGTGGGAGCAGGGAAAAAACCCTGCTCCTACCAGCCGGATTTGGAGGAGTCTCAATGCGGAAAAACCGGAACAATCACGCGCTTGCCGCCTCTGCTTTTCTCGCTCCGAGTATGGTTGGCTTTTTGCTGATCGCAGCCATTCCCTTTGCGCTGTCGTTTGCAATCAGCTTTACCTCCTGGAGCGGAATCAAGGGTTTGGAACTCTTTTCGCCCTCGTTTTGGCAAAGCAATTTTATCGGTCTTGAAAACTATTCAAAAATTCTCAAGAGCAAGGAGTTCTGGGAGTCGCTCCTGCATGTGGGGCAATACATGGTGCTCTATATCCCGCTGATGCTCGTCTCCTCGCTTGGCATCGCGGTGCTGCTCAACAAGCCACGCAAGGGCACCGCGTTCTTCCGGCTGCTATTCTACATTCCGGTGCTGACAAGCTGGGTTGCGGGCGCGATCATCTGGAAATGGGTGCTTGACCCGCAGTACGGCATACTAAACGACATACTGGCGCGAATCGGCATCTCAGGCCCCGCGTGGCTGCAGGATCCGAAATGGGCGATGTTTGGCATCGTACTCGCGTCGGTCTGGAAGGACATGGGCTTTTACGGGCTGATCTTCCTCGGCGGGCTCAAGAACATCAACCCTATCTATTATGAAGCGGCGCACCTTGACGGCGCTGGAAAATTACAGAGCTTTCTCAAGATCACGCTGCCGATGCTTACTCCCATGGTGTTCTTCGTGCTGGTCATCAGCCTGATCAACTCGTTTATGCTCTTCCCGCAGGTGATGATCATGACCAACGCCGGGCCTGCGGGCGCTACGCAGGTGATTGTGGAAAGAATCTACAAATATGGTTTTAGTTATTATAAAATGGGGTATGCTTCCGCGCTGTCGTGGCTGCTGTTTCTGATCGTGTTCCTGTTTACGTATTTGCAGCAGAAACTCCAGAAAAAGTGGGTAAACTACGATGCGTAACACGAAGCGGAATAACAAAGCACTCTCAAACCTCTGGTTTTACGTATTTGCGGGCGGAATCGGGTTTCTGATCGTCATCCCGCTGTATTGGATGATCATCACTGCATTAAAGACGCAGACCGCAATCTTCACCTACCCGATCGAGTGGTTCCCCTCGGAAATCACGCTGGAAAACTTCGTCGATCTGTTTGCGCGTTTCCCGTTTGGCAAGGTGCTGCTCAACAGCGCCATCGTCTCGGTCTCGTACTCCGCAGTCTCGATTGTCACCTGCTGTATGGCGGCGTTCGCGTTTGCGAAGATTCCGTTTCGCGGCAGCGAGGCGCTGTTAAAAGTATACTTGGCGACGCTGATGATCCCGTTTCAGAGCACCTTGATTCCGCTGTTCATGCTCTTTAATAGCGCGGGGTTGAGCAACACCTACAGCAGCGTGATCATCCCGTCCCTGTTTCGGGTGTTCGGCATCTTCCTATTGGTGCAGCACATGCGCACAATTCCGGACGACTATATCGACGCGGCGCGCATCGACGGGGCATCGTACTTCACGATCCTCTGGAAGGTGATCCTGCCGCTGTCGCTGCCCATCATTGCGGGGTATGCGGTGATTACGTTTATGGATGCATGGAACGACTATCTCTGGCCGCTGGTCATGCTCACCAAGCCTGATATGATGACCGTTCCCGTTGCGCTCGGCATGGTCAACGGACAGTTTGAGCGAAACTTCGGCGTGCAGATGGCGGGCAGCCTGATTTCGATTGTGCCCGTCGTGCTGATCTATCTTGCGGCGCAGAGCAAGATGAAGGACGGGCTTACCCTTGGCGGCATCAAGGGATAGCTGTATATGATAAGTAAAAACGTTTGTAGAAAACACGAGCTGAACGAAATCACCACTCGCGGCGCGCGCAGGAAAGGAACCTGACTTGAGTAAGAGAATCACGATTAAGGATGTTGCGGAGGATACCGGGCTGTCCATCGCGGCGGTCTCTTATGTGCTCAACGACAAGGATGGCGTCCGCCCGGAGACGCGCGAGCTCGTGCTCAGCGCAGTAGAGCGCCTAGGCTACGTGCCGAACTACACCGCGCGGGGTTTGGCCAGCCACCGCTCACGCCTGATCGGGGTTTGCAGTCCGCAGACAGAGCCGGGCAGCAAGTTGATGTTTGACAACCCGTTTTACAGCAAGCTCTTTAGCAGCATCGAGTATGAATGCCGGCAGGAAGGCTATCACGTGATCGTCTCCGGCACGGACGCGGATGAGAGCTTCCTCAAGCTTGCACAGCAGAGAAGTCTCGACGGCATGATCATCGTGGGGTCCTATTCCAAGGAGTTTTACAGCGATCTGAAAAAGGCGAACATGCCCGTGGTGCTGGTGGATACCTATCAAAACCCGGAGCGGTTTCACGAGGTCAAGGTGGACGACCAACGCGGCGGATACATGGCGACCAAGTATCTGATCGACCGCGGACATCGGGACATCGCGTTCATCTCCGGTGCGCTGCGTGAGCAGGGGGTTACCCAGCTGCGCTATGACGGCTACCGTCAGGCGCTGGAAGAGAACGGAATCTCATATCAAAAGCGGCTCGTATTCCCCGGCGTGGTCAGCTTTCAGAGCGGCCTCGACTGCGCGGCAAAAGCCCTCGAGCAGGCAAAGGAGATCACAGCGATGTTCTGCACGGCTGACATCATCGCCATGGGAGCCATGAAGCAGGTGCTTGCGCAGGGGCTAAAGATTCCGCAGGATATCTCGATCATGGGCTTTGACAACCTGAACATCGCGGAATTCACCTCGCCCTCGATCACCACCGTTGCGCAGGATATCGAGATGAAAGGCAAGCTCGCCGTCGAGATCATTTTAGAAGATATCGACAACCGCGTGCACGAGCCGCGCTGCATCGAGCTACCGCTACGAATCATTGAGCGTGAATCGATCCGGCGCATACAATAGCGCAGGGAAGCGCGCAACTCAGACGAATATAACGTATGAACGCCCCGCACCGGGGCGTTTTGAAAGGCAGATATGACCCGGCTACACGATCAACAAAACAAAAGAATCAGAAACCTACGCGAAACGAGCGAAGGCGGGCGCGGCGTGCTTTCGTATGACTGTGATGCTACGATTGCCTATGGTATGGGCGAGCGCTTCGACGGCGTAAACCGCATGGATAAAACGACGGAATGCACAATTATAGAGCAGTTCACCCATCAGGGCGAAAACACGTATTTTCCGCTGCCGTTCTTCTTCTGCAACGACGGGCACGGGGTATTTGTTCAGAGCGACGAGGCGACGACTTTTACCCTCTCGCACGGGTACGTGGAGATCACGCTGCCAAAAGGCGACTGCGACATTTATTTCCTCTATGGTACGCCGCGCGAGATCGTCGCGCAATTTGTCGCTATGACCGGCGAGCCCGTTTTGCCGCCCGACTGGGCGTTTGGCCCATGGGTCTCCGCCAACCGCTGGAAGAGCCAGCGGGACGTGGAGGAGCAGCTCGACAAGATCGAGTCGTCCGGCTATCCCGCAACCACGCTGGTCATCGAAGCCTGGAGCGATGAGGCGACGTTTTATCTCTGGAACGGCGCGGAATATGACCTGAAGAGCGGCGGGGAAGCGTTTTCTGCCGCTGACTTGTGCTTTCGAGAACCCTGGCCCGATCCGCAGGCGATGATTGAGCGCATGCACCGCATGGGCATCCGCCTCGTGCTCTGGCAGATTCCCGCGCTCAAGCAGCTGGAAGAAGGCGAAGTCTGCGCGCAGCACGACCGCGACGACGCGTTTGCGCTGGAGCAGGGCTTCGTGGTGCTAAACGCGGACACAACGCCCTATCGCATCCCGCGGCAGTGGTTCATCGGCGCGCATGTGCCGGATTTTAGTGTGCCGGAACTGTGCAACTGGTGGATGGAAAAGCGCCGATATTTGCTCGAGATGGGCGTGGATGGCTTCAAGACCGACGGCGGAGAATTCATACACGACCTCTCCGTGCGCTTTCACAACGGGCAGAGCGGCGTGACGATGCGAAACCGCTATGTTGCGGACTATGAGGAGGCGTATACCCGCGCGATCGGCGAAAACCGCACGCTCTTTTCACGCGCGGGCTATCTCGGCGCGCAAAAGAGTCCGATCCACTGGGCGGGCGATCAGGCATCGTCTTTTGAAGAGATGCGCGCAGTAATGGGCGCGGGGCTCTCGCTGGGGCTTAGCGGCGTGCCGTTCTGGAGCTTCGATATCGGCGGGTTTGCGGGACCTTTGCCTTCCGCCGAACTCTATCTGCGTTCGACCGCAATGGCGGCGTTCGTGCCCGTGATGCAGTGGCACAGCGAACCGCTCGGCGGGCAGTTCGGCGGGTTTGACACAGGCTTAGTCAACGACAGAAGCCCGTGGAACATCGCGCTGCATGCAAAGGACGAAAGCGTAGCGCGCGTCGCGCGGTTTTATGCGCGGCTGCGCATGAACCTCCTGCCGGAGCTGCTCAGGCAGGCGCAGATTTCGGTATCAACTCGGATGCCAATGATGCGGCATCTCGTGCTGGACGATCCAAATGATATGCAGGCGCAGGCTTGCCATGATGAATTTATGCTGGGCGACTTGCTCGTTGCTCCCGTGCTGCACGAAGGCGCAACAGGGCGCGACGTCTATCTGCCCATAGGGCGCTGGTTTAACTTTCTCACGCGTGAAACGCTGGACGGCGGGCAAACGGTGCCTGTCGCGGCGGGTCGCGACGAAATCCCCGTCTTCTTGCGCACGCCCGGTGCGGTTGTGCTGAATCTGCCGGAGAGTCTACTGCTCGGCGGCGATGTCGGCAACAGTGTCGCGCAGTTCAGTATGCCCGTCGTCGCGGTGTCCGGTCAGCCGGATTTGGACTATTCAGACGCGTTCGGCAACCGCGCTACTTTGCGCGGCGGCGAGATCGTGCAGGCGAATCTGCGCGTGCTGGATGTCTCCGCGCTGCGGTTTGTGGAAGTTTAACCGATGCGCGCGGGCATGCAGCGATCTTTAAACCGCATGGATGAGATCACCGCGTATTACGCGAGTCAGTGCGGCGTGCTCGCCGTCGCGGCGTTCGGCTCCAACGCGGAGCAAAGCCGCTTTGACGACTCTTCCGACCTCGATTTTCTGGTGTTTGCCGAATCCGGCGCAAAAGCGTGCCTGATTGCGCAGGTAGATCGCCTCGCCCAGCTCGGCGAAATCGACGCGCTGCGGATTGTGTACGG
>JAUYTF010000060.1 GCA_030695285.1 Eubacteriales bacterium
CACACGCATCCTCGCAAGCTACGCGGGCGAAGTGAACCTCTATCTGGTTCCGTTTACTCAGATTCAGCTCGCCATCTATGAACGATGCCCCAAGAGCGAAACAACCATACTCATGCGGCGGCTCATGATGCAGATCGCGGAAAAACTTGCGCTCGCCTGCGGCGCGCAGGCGCTCATCACCGGCGAGTCCATCGGTCAGGTTGCAAGCCAGACCGTCGAGAGCCTGACCGCCACCAACGACGCAGTCACGCTGCCCGTTTTTCGCCCGTTGATCGGCTTTGATAAAGAAGAGATCGTCACCAGAGCCAAGGCGATGGGGTCCTATGAGACCTCGATCCAGCCGTTTGAAGACTGTTGCACCGTGTTTGTGCCGCAGCATCCCGTAACAAGACCGAAGCTGGAAGAGATTCGTAAGAGCGAAGCAAGGGTCGATTTTTCGCAGATGATCGAGACAGCGATTGTGAACACGGAATTCTTAGCGATTGAATAGGCGATATTCTGTTTCCGTCCGGAAAACCATGAATTTCGATTTTACACAACATTCACAACAGGCGTATGGGTATCGTAGTATACTGTAAGTGGTGAGTGATGCCCTGCTTGCCTGTAGCGTTTTTGGAGGAGAGAAAAATGAAATTTGTCTTTCGCCTGATCGGCGTACTGGTAGTGCTGCTGATCTTTCTGATGGCGGTTTTGACCTATCTTGACAGCAAAGATCTGCTCAGCGGAAAGCTCGAGCATTTGATCGGTGAACTGCGCGTACTGGGCAAGCAGGCTTGGGACGAGATTCTTTTCTTCATGCAGGACTCCGGCATCGCGGAGGACGCGGCCGGCCTTCTCGACCAGGGAGCGAATTACCTGCGGGACACTGTCGAGCCGCATGATACCAGCAAGCCCGGCTCTGAAGCGTTTTTCACACCGATTCCCGAAGCAACCCCTGTGGGCTAAGGGACTCATCACACATACAGCAAGGCCACCCGGACGGGTGGCCTTTGTCGTATCATGTTTCTTTTTACAGATGTATCGCCGACTTGCAGTTTTTCCAGCGCAAGAACGGAGACGCTAAGAGGGGATGTCCGGAATATCGATCTTCGGCAAAAACGAACGCAGCCATGCCATCATACTTCTGGCAGCTGAATCGTTGCGTTTCGCATGCGAAACGATAGGAATGTGTAGCTTAAGAGGGAATATTCGGAATATCGATCTTCGGCAAAAACGAACGCAACCATGCAACAAAGAGCAGCGTTTTCTGATGGAGTTCGTTGGCAAGATGGCTGTCTACAAAACGAGTTGTTATGTTCTTATAGGAAAAAGGATAGTCGGACATGTAGTAGAACATCACGTCCATCAGGAAATCTTCGCAGTCGTTCTTCCGCTCATCAAAACGCGACGCATCGTTCGCCGCGCGAAACGCCTCGCTGCCCGTAATCTTCGAAAACAGGAAGTTGACGTTGTGCGTTTTGGGTGGTTCTGTTTCTAAATAATAAACATACATGCTTTTGAGCTGCCGCTCGACCGCTTGCTGACAAAGATAAGCGACGTAGACCCATCGTTCGCCTTTGATCAGCGCGTCGATTGTGCCGAGGTCATAATCCGAAAGCATCAGCCAATATCCGCATTTTTCCTGTTTGTTCATGCGCTTGCCACCCCTCCTTCTTCGAGCGCTCCGCTGCTGACAAGCTGCATCAGCACGCCGGTAATCCTGCTGTCAAACTGATGTGGCATGGAGATGAGCTCCTCTGCCGCATCCAAAAACCCCTTGATTGTGTTGTATCCGCGATTGGTCGTCATGGCATCAAACACATCCGCCACAGCGACAATCTGCGACGAAAGGCTGATGTCCTCCGCCCGTAATCCGCGCGGATATCCGCTTCCGTCGAGACGCTCATGGTGGTTGCGCGCAATTTCCGCGATTTGTTCGCCGAAGTTTGGCAGCAGCATGCGCCCGCTGTCGATCGGATGGCGCAGGATATAGCGCATTTCAGCATGCTCCAGCCG
>JAUYTF010000063.1 GCA_030695285.1 Eubacteriales bacterium
ATTAAATCAAATGCCATGGTGTATTCCTCCTTAACCGATCAGGAGCAGGTCAAAGTGCTCCAGCGCGGTGACAAGATCATTAAAAAAGCGGCTGGCGGGCGCGCCGTCCACCGCACGGTGGTCATAGGTGAGCGAAAGCCCCATCGCTGGGTAAGCCGTGATCTGGCCTTCCACGGTGCGGATGCGCTCCTTGATGGCGCAGACGCCGAGCAGCGCCACCTGCGGCGGGTTGATGACGGGCGTGAAGCTTTCTATGCCATACAGGCCGAGGTTGCTAATTGTGAACGTGCCGCCCTGTAAAAAGTCCGGGTTGATGCTACCGTCGATGGCGGATTTGGCGAGTATTTTCGACTCCGCCGAAATCTGCCCAATCGATTTCGCTTCGGCGGTAAAGAGCGTCGGCACCAGTAGCCCGCGCGGGGTGTCTACCGCCATGCCGAGGTTGACGTGCTTGAAATAGCGTATCTTGTCGCCGAGCATATGCGCATTTAAGCCTTCATGCTTGGTTAAAACGCGTGAAACGGCAAAGAGGATGATGTCGTTGATCGTGATTCTCGGCAGCTCCATGTTTTCCGGCGCAGATTTTAGGCTCTCGCGGAAGGCGAGCATCTTCGTTGCGTCAAAGGTGGTGTTGTGGGTGAGCTGTGCCATCTCGGCTAAGCTGTCATGCATGGTCTTGGCGATCATGCGGCGCAGGTTTGGTAGCTTGACTTCGTCGTATTCCGCTACGTTGATCGCGGCGGGTGCCTGTATGGCTTTCGCAGCGGCGGAGGTGACGATTTCGCCCAAGGAAACTGCATCGCCGCCAAAGCGACTTTCTTTCGCAAGAGTGAGTACATCGCGCTCGATCACTCTGCCATGCGGGCCTGTAGGGGCTGCCTTTGCGGGATCGACGCCGAGCTTTTCGGCGGCGTTCTTCGCACGCGGAGAAACGCCCTCTGCTCTCGCAGCGGTTGCCTGCGCGGCGGAAGCGGCTTCAACAACAGGCGCGGCCTTCGCCGTTTCCTCTGCGGCGGGTGCGGCGGCATTTGCAGCGCCTTCCGGCGCAAACTCTGCAAACGATTCGCCGGAGTTGCCGATGACCGCGACGTTTAACAAAACGGGAACGTCGTCGTCCGCATTGTAAAACACGGCGAGCAGCGTTCCGTCAACCTTTGCTTGTTCTTCAAATGTGGATTTGTCCGTTTCGTATGAAAACAGCACGTCTCCAACGGAAACCGCATCCCCTACCTTCTTCTTCCATTCGGTGATGATGCAGCTCTCGACCGACTGCCCCTGACGCGGCATGATGACCGGTGTTGCCATGGTGTGCCTCCTTATGTGATCAAAACATTGTTAAACATTTTCTTTGTAATGTTATTTTATAACACGCATCATTTGTCTGTCAAGAATTATTCGAATACAAGGCTCAATTCTGACGATTAATTTGAAGATTTTCAAATTATCATGCAAAAAAAGAACGCTCCGCGCTGAAACGATGCGTTATTTATAACATTATCGATGTTAACTTCTGTAATGAGATTCTGTTCTCCATGCTGACGAAAGAAAATGTCCAATATTTACTTTAATCGGATATTCTGTTTTCCATACAAACGATCGAGAGCTTCGGCACCCCCGCCTCCACGCAGACCGTGTCGCACTTGGCGGTAAAGAGAAAGAATAGATTGTCTTTCTCCACCCCACTGAGGCTTTCATAGTTCCCCTGCCCTTTGGAGAGGACGACATCTGCCGCGGCAAACGTCTTTTGAAACGCCTCACTCGTGCGCGGCAGCACCGTGCCCGGGGAAGCATCGCCGTTGTCGATCACGCGTGCGACATCCCCCATGCCGACTTCCTCCGCATCTGCGCGCGTTACGTCGTTGAGCACGGCGGAGCCTTTCACGACGAATGCGAGATCAAGCTTTGGATATATCAGCCGAATCTGCTCGATCAGCAGCTTGTCAAACACGATCTCACCCGCGTTGTCACCAAGATACAGCATCGTCTTTGCGCGAACGAGCGCCGCAGTCAGACGATCGCTGTTATCGATTGCAAACGGTGCGCGCGCAATTGCGTCGATCTGCGCATTCTGCTCCTCAATCGAAACCGGATGCTCCATGCCATAATCGATCAGATTTCCGGCCACGGCATATTTGAGCGCAACGGTAAGCGGCTCTTTTGCGCGTGCAATTTTCTCGCGCGTCGCAGGAACCATCTTCATCGCCTCACGATTGCAGCGGGATTTGATCGCGGCATACGGATCACAATCACCAACATGGCCAAGCAGAATCTGCCAAATATCGCCCATGGACTCAGGCGTGCAGCTTTCGTAATTGACGAATTTGAGATAATCGAGCGTGTCCCTCATCGCCGCGTCCTGAATCGACTCGGACATGTGCAGCATTCTAGTGACAGTCTTGACCTGCGCGATGATGCAGGCAACGCATTCGGGTTGCAGTTTCATAACGAGTATTCTAACGAAGTGCGCCCACAATTGCAACCCGACATCCGTTTATTTTCGTGGTTTTTTCATGGCAACGTTCTCTAAGAATCTCAGTTGCGAGGGCAACCCCTCCCGTTTCTCCTTCGGCGGGAAGGATTGATCAAACGCCGTAGCCGCTTTTTCGTCGACCTCATAAGCGTGGTCTTCCACAAAACGTCCGCTCTTTTCACGAAGCGCGCCAGCAACCAGCTCCAGCGCTTGCAGGACATCGAAATAATAATCGTCCGCAGATGCGATGCCAAACGTTTCTGCCGCGAGAAACCCGAGGCGCGAATAGAAAGCAGGATCGCCATAGATCAGCACCGCCGGAAAACCCAGCTCACTTGCCCGCTCAAGCGAATGTCTCACCAGCGCGGAACCCACGCCCTTGCCTTGCCACAGCGGTAAAACGGAAAGCGGGCCAAAGCTCAGCACGGAGAGCGTCTCCCCGTCGTCGCAGAGCACGCTTGCGCGTGTATACATGATGTTGCCAACGATCTGCCCGCTGCACTCCGCGACAAAATCCAGCTCCGGCAGAAAGCAGACGCTCTCGCGCAGCACATGCGCCAGATAGTGCTCATCGCACCCTGGTACATAATTGTTCCAAAACGCCTCGCGTGTCAGGTTTTCCACCTCGCGATAATCTTCCGGCCGTTCCAACCGAATACTGATTTTTTCCATCGTTTCCTCCGCTTTATTTGATTCGATTCATCACGCCGCGCCGCCGGAGGAGGCATCCACAGTGCTCCAACGCTCTTGCGCCTTGTTCCAGCGTCGGTAGATCGCTGCTGCGGCCCAACGGCGCGGAAGGAGTTTGCCAAAGAAGGTGAGCACGCGGTTGAGTGCCCCCGGTATATAGATGCCACCGCGCTTTTCCAGGCGGCGAATCGTTTGTGTTGAGATAATCTCCAGCGGGTTCGTGGTCGCTCCGCCCCAGAATCCCTGCGCCGCAATGCCGCGCATGGCTTCTCTTGTAGTTGCAAGCCCGCCCGGACAGAGCGCCAGCACATTGACACGCTGAACCTTCAACTCCTCCCGCAGCGCAACCGCGATATCAAGTAAGAAACGCTTTGATGCGGCGTACGTAGCCTTGAGCGGCATGGGATACATGCTAGCAAGGCTGGAAGTAAACAGCAGGTAGAACGGATGCGCGTCCCTGCGGCGGCTCAGTATCGCATGCGTGATGCGCAGCGTGGCCTCGTTGTTGAGCGAAATGATATGCACGATGTCCTTTCTCTCCCGCTCCAGAAAACCGCCTTCGAAGTCCAGCCCCGCGACGTTGAGCAACATGTCAAAGTGGATGCCGTGCAAGTCGATGGTTTGGAGCAGCGCGTCTACACTCTCATCGCGCGTCAAATCGCAGGCTGCCGTCGTAACGGTCACGCCAAACTGCCGCTCCAATCCGCGCTGTATCGACTTGAGCCCCTGCGTGTT
>JAUYTF010000067.1 GCA_030695285.1 Eubacteriales bacterium
CGCAGGGGGAAACCGCGGGCGCGCAGGCCTGGAGCTCGTTTGACACCTATTGTGCGCCGTTTATCAAATACGACAACATGACGTTTGAGCAGGTTTGCCAGTGCATCCAGGAGTTTGTGTTCAACATCAACGTGCCAACGCGCGTCGGATTCCAGTGCCCGTTTTCCAACCTCACGTTCGACATTAAGGTTCCATCCACGCTCAAGGACTCGCCTGTCCTGATCGGCGGCAAGATAATGGAAGAAACATACGGCGATTTTCAGGAGCAGATGGACCTCTTCAACCGCGCGTTCTGCAAGGTCATGCTCGAAGGTGACGCGAAAGCCCGTGTGTTCACATTCCCGATTCCGACCATCAATATCACCAAGGATTTTGAATGGTCGAGCCCGGTTGTAGATGATTTCATGCGCATCACCTGCAAGTACGGCATACCGTATTTTGCCAACTACGTCAATTCCGATCTGTCGCCGGAAGACGCGGTCTCCATGTGCTGCCGCCTCAGGCTCGACACACGCGAGCTCAGAAAACGTGGGGGAGGCCTCTTTGGCAGCAACCCGATGACCGGCAGCATCGGCGTATACAGCATCAACTTGCCGCGCATCGGTTACCTCGCCCAATCGAAGCAGGACTTTTTCGAACGATTAAAGAAAATTGCGACACTCGGGAAAGTAAGCCTCGAAATCAAGCGCAAGATCATTGAAACACAATCAGAGCAAGGGCTGTATCCGTATTCCACCAACTATCTGCGCAACATCAAAGAGCACACCGGCGAGTTCTGGACGAACCACTTCAACACGATCGGCCTCGTCGGAATGAATGAATGTTGCTTGAACTTCATCGGAAAAGACGTTGGCAGCCCCGAAGGACTCGCTTTCTCGCTGGAGATCATGCATTACCTGCGCGCTCTGATGATCGCGTTTCAGGAGGAGACAGGGCATAGCTACAATCTCGAAGCAACACCTGCCGAGGGCACGAGCTATCGCCTGGCAAAGGTAGACAAAGAAAAGTATCCGGGAATCATTCAGTCCGGCATAGACGAGCCGATGTATTCCAACTCTTCGCAGCTTCCGGTCGGGTTTACGGAAGATGTGTTTGAGTGCTGCGACCTTCAAGACGAACTGCAGTCGCTCTACACAGGCGGTACGGTGCAGCATCTCTATATCGGCGAGCGAATCGAGGACATCGAAACAGCGAAAACACTCATTCAGCGTGTGTTTGCCAAATACAAGATGCCGTATATCTCCATCACGCCGACGTTTTCCATCTGCAAGGAGCACGGTTATATCGCAGGCGAGCATTTCAATTGCCCAACCTGCGGACAAAAAGCAGAGGTGTGGTCTCGCGTAGTGGGGTATCTGCGCCCGGTGCAGAACTACAACCCCGGCAAAAAGGAAGAATACATGATGCGGAAAAAGTTTGTCATTTAATCCTTTCAGAGGGGCAAACCGATGCCACTGCTTCGTTGGAGATATGCTCGAAACTGCATATCTCCAACTTTTTTCCGATTTTGTGATAGAATAGGAAGAGCATACGATGAACCAGCCGAGGAGGAGCGATACAGGCATGCTGATTGCGGGATTCCAAAAAACATCATTCGTCGATTATCCCGGTCAACCCTGTGCTGTGGTATTCACGCCCTATTGCAACATGGACTGCGTCTATTGCCACAACGCGCACATCATCAAGCGCGATGCGCCGCTGATTCCGGAAGACCCGGTTTTGGAGTATCTCGAGAAACGCGTAGGGCTGCTCAGCGCGGTCGTCATCTCCGGCGGAGAGCCGACGCTCCAGCAGAATCTCGAGGCGTTTATTCTGCGCGTGCGCACGTTTGGATATGCAGTAAAGCTCGATACAAACGGAACAAAACCACAAGTTCTGCTTTCGCTTCTCAGTAAAAAACTGCTTGACTATATCGCCATGGACATCAAAGCGCCTGCAAACAAGTATGACGAAATCACGCATAGCTGCGTGGATATGGATGCCATACGCCGCAGCATCGCCGTCATACGAAACAGTGGAATTCCGCATGAGTTTCGCTTGACATTCGCACCACAGCTCACGCAGGAGGACGCACTGGAAACAGTGCGCATGGTCAAAGGGTGTGATCGGTTCTACTTGCAGCAATACCGCCCAAGAAACGATCTGGATCCGCGCGCGCACCCCCCCAACGAGGTCTTGAAAACCGGAGAAGCCATCGCGCGCGAGATTGGCAACTGCACTGTTCGCGGCCTTGGACCCGAGCATTGAATGCGGTGTAATCAGCAACCCCAACCCGAAAAACAGCAGAAAGGGCTATGGTGCGTGTAGTTCTACAGGTTCGTCACAATTTATATGTTTGAACTATCCGCTTCCATCTATTATAATAGCTACTATGAAACGAAAAAATTCTTTCAACGCGATTTTGACACTGCTGCTTGGTTTGGGACTTGCGCTCTGTCTGAGCGCTTGTTCGCAAGCACTCGATACGCTCAACACAGCTGCAGAGACGGTGCCCACGCCGGTTGCCCTGCCAACCGCTGAGCCGGTCATCACGATAGGGGATGCAATGACGCTTCCGCTTGACGACATGAGCGTAGGTCCTGCCGGATATACACACGCAGAGACTGCAGACCCAAACATCGCGCTCTTTGCGTTTACGGATACAGAGGGCGTGACGCAATATCGCATTTACGGCGGATATACGGTGTTTAGCGATGGTATTGCGGGTGAGACTAAAACGGGATTTTACCCCTCAGACGAATCAGGCGCAATTCTGGCGCAAGCCGAAGACTTTGTCGATCCCGAACTGGAGCCGTTTGGCAGCTGCGCCATCTCGCCTTTGCCGGAAACAATCCGGTTGCGGGTGAAGTATTCGATGCTCGAAAACGGGCTGATCACGGGTGTTGAGGGCGGCACGTTTGTCTACGGTTCGTTCAACGGCGGGGAAGGCGCGTTTTATCCCGCTGACAGCAGTGGCATGATGATTCCCGGCGCACTGCCGACCACCGACAAGATCTTTGTTCCTTCCTATACGCCGGATTCCATTCCGGCAGCAGACGGAGATAGGATGATCGTCACGTATATCGGTTCACAAAGCGTAGTCATTTATCTGGCGGTAGATGGAGAGTGGACCGAGGAGCGGGTGATGATCTGCTCCACAGGGCGCAGCAGAGATCTTACGCCGCGCGGAACATTTCATTTGGTTCGACAGCACCCCTATAAAAAGATGGGTGAAATAGACGGCGAGAATGTCTACTCGCAATATGCCAGCCGCATTGTCGGCAGCTATCTGTTCCATTCCGTACCCATTGGCGGAAAAAAACGACAGGTTCAGGAGTACGGCAAGAAACAAATGTTTGTGAAATACTACGAGTCGCTTGGCACCATCGCCTCCGGCGGCTGTGTGCGCCTTCGCTGCGTGGATGCGTATTGGATGTATATGAATTGCATCGTCGGCACGGAGATCATCATTACGGACGATGCCGGCCCCACGCCGCCGCAGCCTCCCGTGCTGATCTACGAAGAACCGTATATGGATGCAAGGCACGAATACGGCTGGGACCCGAGCGATCCTGATCCTGAAAACCCGTATCATGCAATCTACACGCCGGAGTTTGTTCTGGATGGCCCCGTGGTGGATAAATCAAAAGACTAAACTCTATTTTAAAGACCGTCCTCACCGGCGGTCTTGTTCTGTCTTCTCGGTCATTCGTCACTCAAAAAACTATAAAAATAAAAAACACAGGATCGCTTATCGATACTGTGTTTTTAGTTGGCACCCAGTAGGGGAGTCGAACCCCTGTTCCCGCCGTGAGAGGGCGGTGTCCTAGGCCACTAGACGAACTGAGCGCGGCTGCAAGGGATATGATACCGAAATATCTGCTTTGTGTCAAGAGAATATCGCAATTAAAAACACTGTTTTTGCACGATGGAAAAAACAAGGTACGGAAGGATACCAGCGCAAAAAAAAGGCGGCTGCCACAGCGAACCGCCGCGCACGTCAGGATTCTTTTAGTTTGTTTCGCATGTGATGCTCATAGAGCTCCTCGGTGGCAAGCGCAATCTTGACGACGGAGAACGCGCAATCGTGCGGATAGCAATACCACGTATCCTCCAGCGTGTTGAGGTCGATACAATCGCCGTATTTGCCGAGGTAATTCAGCTCAATATGACAGGAATAGAGCGAAGGGACAGGCTTTTCCATTTCGAAATCGCCGTACTCACCCGTGCCACGCAAGGTGAAGCCTTCCATGTTGTGTGTCAGCGTGCCTTCGCCGATGTGGACGTATCCGTCGGCGTTTGGCAGAGACATGACGCGTACAGGGGCACAGAAAGCATATGTTTCTGACTCCACCTCGCGGCGGACGTTCGCGCGCTGCCATTCATACCAATTCGGGATATGTGAAAACTCGGTTTCGCCACTCTTGGCGTGCAGGCTGCCCAGCTCGTCCATTTTCCAGTTCTTATGACAGGCTCGGCAAAACAGCTCCGAACCCTCCGAACCCATTTGGTATTCCACACTGCAGTGCGGGCACTGATACAATACCTGATGCAACCCTTCTGCGCGCCTGGGATAGGAGACGCGGATGCCGCGCGCGCGCTGCCAGGCGAAGTCGTCATAGGTAAACACCGCTTTAATCGCGTGGTTGATATCTGCCGCGGAGGTTTTTGCAAGTGTTTCCGCGGTAAAGAGGCAGGTGAGTTCTGCTTCCACAGGCTTTACGCCGCGTTCGGAAGGATTCCAAACAGGAGAGTTGATGTGATGCCCGTGCATGATGAGCGAAACGACGGGAACCTTAAGAAGCTTACATAGTTTACCGAGAGACTCCGGTAAAACCGCGTTGGTACCGCAGAGGGAGTAGCGTGCTTCAGGGTAAAGCACGGCGATGTCGCCGTTTTTTACCACGCGGCCGAGTTGACGCACCAAAACAGCGTCGTTGGTAAACTTCCGCTTGCAGATGCAGCCGACGGTGCGCAGCAACCACTCACGACTGGCAAACCCGTTTTTCGTTGGACTTGTGAAGCCGTCGATGGCGACGACATAGTTGGCGCGGTGCGGGAAGATGGCGGCGGTGGTCACCTTAAAGTCAAGGAACGCGTTGTGGTTGCAGAGCAGCACATACGGCGGCTTGATGCCGTCCATGTTGTTTTTTTGAATCTTCGCCTTGTGCTTCCATACGTCGGGGAAGCTGATGGCCCAGGCGATTGGGCGGAGTTTTTGCTTCTTTGGATAGGCTAGCATGTCAAAGCGCACAAACGAATCCTGCACGAAAGCTCCTTCTCGCGGTCAACACTGCCGCAGTAAACTGTTGATAGACTGTTCGTATTATAGGGGCAGGCATAGAAAATTGTCAACCGAAAAGAAAAATGCCGCTCCAAAATCGGCGGCAACGGCAGAGCAGATTTGCATTGCGCCATGAGAACCGTGGGTGTCTCTGTCGCTTGGCAAACGCAGCGTATGTTTACAAAAGCGAAAGCGCATCTTCCATATCGGCTACCCGCGCGAGGGGTTCTTGCCAGATCATTCGCTCGTAATATTGGATGAGTTTTTCGCCGGAGAGAAACGGGTATGCATAGGTCGTCGTTGCTTCTGAGGGAATGTCAACTTCGTATCCGTGTTCAAAGGCGACTTTGACGCTGGTGTCGATGCAATATTCTGTCTGCATGCCGCAGACGACGAGCCGGGCGATGCCTTTCCCAGTGAGATACTCATGCAGTCCGGTATGGCGAAATGCGCTGCCAAAGCGTTTGTCGAAAACACGTTCGTCCGCGCGCGGGGTGAGGGATCGTTCCAACTGCCAGCCGGGCGAACCGAATGCAAGCACATCGTTTTCTCCGCCGTCATGACGAACGTAAATCACTTCGGTATCGTTCTTGTGCGCGGCGTCGATGCGCATTTTGAGATTGAGCATAAATTCGTCCATGCGGGCAGGGCATTCGTCGATCAATGCCTGCTGTACGTCTATGAACAATAGCGCTGTTCTCATATTTGCTCACTCCAGGCAAATCATGCGAACCACTAAGTTTTCTTAAGTTTTCTGAGCATCGGTTGTAAACATGTGTACAAATGCATCAATAAGTGTGTTAACTGTATCCGGGTTGTCATAGTTTGCGTTATGTGCAGCGTTCTGTATGATCTGCAACGGATAGCCGGTCACTATATGCCAAGCCTTACAGTAAGCGATTACTTTTCCAGTTTTGTCACTCTCACCTACAAGGATTAATACGGGACACGTTATGTGAAGGTCTTGGTTCTCCTGAACGAAGCATCTATATCCAGTTCCCATTAAATCACACAACTCTCGATGTGAGTAGAACGATAAGGCTTTTTGCATATTATCTTGCGTGCGTTTTGTTACAGCAACAGATTTTGCGACTGTATCGATAAGATATTGATGAGGATACAATCGACTCATCCATCCGACCTGGCGAAGCCATAATAGGTCTGATTTCGAGTAGTATTGCCTCCCGAAAGGACAGGTATCAATCGCAACGAATGCTTGCGCCATTTCGGGATATCTTAGCAAAAACGCCTGAATGATAAAACCACCCATCGACTGACCAACAAGTATTGCTTCATGGATTCCCTCGCTTAGTAATAATCCACACAGATCATCTGCGCAGTTTGCGTAAGAGAAGTCGTGGTATGGTCGCGAAAGTGCATGTGCGGGGGCGTCCCAAACAATAACGTTGTATTGGCCCGTAAAGAACGGAACCTGAAGATCAAACAATGTATGATCTGCCGTTAAACCGTGCAAAAAGAAAATCCAATGTGCAGACGGGTTTGGATTTTTGTAAATCCAATAAGCAATATCTCCGCGTAAAGAACGAAAACGCTTTCTTTCTAACTGAAACATACTCAAAGCTCCTATTCCTTTCTGACAAAGTCCTGATCGGAGAATTCTTCCGAAACATGCCTCGAATCACAAAACGGTTTGTTGCCGGACATGCCGCAGCGGCAGAGCACGACACGGTTTCGGATCTCGTAGACCGATCCATCCGCGGACTCAATCGGTATACCGCCTTTGACGAAGATGCCTGCGCTCACATGCTCTTCAGGGTCCTGTAATATCTCGATAGCGGGGGAATACGCCGGTTCATGCTCTGTTCCGTCTTTCTCCACGACGGTGAGGCGGCCGGAAGGACATTCATTGGCGGCAATGATCGCTTCCGCACGGCGAAAATCGGTTGAAGAATTCTCAGCAAGCTGCCAGGCATCGCCGCTGGCGCGATGGCAAAAGCGCGCAAAGGCACAGCGCCCATCGTCCAAAAGATCGATTCCCGATCCGACGATGCGCGCGGCACGCGCATGATAATCGTTCTTACAGGCCGTCTCGGTGCCGTCAAAATGGCTTTTTACGTGCGCGCCGTCGCAAAACGGTGGTGTTTTCGTCTTCCCGCAGCGGCAAAGCAAATAGCTTTCGCGCTGCGGCAGGGTGCGTCCTTCTTCATAAACATAGCCATCGCCTTTGGGGACGATGACCTTCTCCGAGAGCGGTACGCTACCGGAAATGACGTATGGGCCGCCTTTGAGAATGCGGATGCGGGGTACTTTCTTCTGCATGGCAATTGCTCTGATCCAGTTCTAAATGATGAGGAGAGGCTACCCATATAGTATGCTTGATTTGTGGTTTTGTAAAGTTTTTGCTTGCATTTCAGGCAAAGAAAAACCCGCCTTACCCTGATGCGATCAGACAAAGGCGGGCCTGTTCGATCTGAAATCACGCTTCCATGAATTCTAAAAAAGAATCCGCCTGTTTCTGCAGATACGGCAGGCTGGTGGTTATCAAAAGATGTCCCGTTTCATCCGTTTGCTGCGTAATATTCGGAATCGTAAGCCGCGGGGCATTCATCACGCTTGCGTTGAGCGTACTAAGCAGCATCACAAGCAGATCCTGCGCAATCAGCGTTCCGCCCATGCCAGGCGAAGCGCCGCTGATGGCGACTGGTTTTTTGATCAGCACATGCCGCTCCTCCTTGCTGACGGGGCGGGAGAGCCAGTCGATCAGGTTTTTCAGAACGCCGGGATAGGAATGATTGTACTCCGGTGTAAAAAACCAGACGCCGTTTGCCGCTTTTATTTGCTCGCGCACACGGCGAACCGCATCCGGCGCGGGGTATTCGATGTCCTGATTCAACATCGGCACATCGGCATAGTCAATGATGTCGAAGATGGCGCGATCGCCGACGATATCTCTTGCGACAAGCGCGAGCTGGCGGTTATATGAGTTTTTCCGAAGCGAGCCGACGATGGCGACAATGCGTTTCTGTTCCATATTATGATCCTTTGGTTATCAGCCACATTAGATTATAGTGAATATGTAGTTTGGTTTCGCTTGATGAACGAGCCGTTTTGAATTAATTATTAGTGATTATGTGGTTGGGCTTTGCTTGATGAACGAGCCGTTTCTGATCTCCTCAAACGCCAGATCCAGCTCTGCTCGCGTGTTCATGACGATGGGGCCACCCCATGAGATGGGCTCATGCAGTGCTTTTCCCGAAAAAAGGATGAAGCGCAAATCATGATCCGGCGTTGCTTCAACGGAGACGCTGTCTCCCGCGCCAAACAGCACGGCGGTTTTTTCTAAGAGCATGTGCGCATCGATGATCGCTTCTCCTGCAATCAGGAACACAAACACCGTTTCTTCCGGCTTGGTCGGCAGTAT
>JAUYTF010000084.1 GCA_030695285.1 Eubacteriales bacterium
CCGCATCAATTGCGGGCTCGTCCGCGGTTGCTTCTGGTGGCTCGACGATCGTATCAAGCACTGCCGTGCGCTTGCTGCCGACAGTCAGAGAAAGCTTTTCCGCGAGCATCGGGTTCGGGCTGACGATCACATCCGACAGCAGCAGAATCTGCCGGAATGCCGCGGCGCGCGTGTGAGAGAGTACAAGCCCTGAAAAGAGTTCGGAATAGTCGTCGTCCCAGTAGGCGATGCAGAAACGGTTCATCCGCCTTGCGAGCTTCATCAGCCGTGCGGTCAGCCAGAGTTTTCCGCGGATGATGAACACCGCGTCCGCCCAGGAGAGATCGCTTGCGTTGATGGTGGTGTATCTCAGGGCTTTGATCTGGCAGATGCCGCGATTTTGCGTCTCATTCAGCGCACCGATGACGATCTCCTCTGTTGGGTTGAACTCTTCAAAGATGATCAGCAGATTTACCACGCGGTTCTCCTTTCTCGCGGTCACATGCTTGCTGTTCTCGCTGCCGCAAAGTTGATATCCAATATTCGATCGTATACTGTTCCCACACTTCGGGAGCCAACTGAACAAACGGGACG
The DNA here is from genome assembly GCA_030695285.1 of Eubacteriales bacterium. GTDB lineage: Bacteria > Bacillota > Clostridia > Christensenellales > CAG-138 > UBA7703. The sequence goes on from JAUYTF010000084.1 coordinate 574, forward strand.
CATAAAAAAGAAGCCAGCTCCTCAAGCGGGCGTTTTTCGAACAGAAACACGTTGTCGGGATGGTAGATGTCGTACCGCTCGATCTCGGGGTTGTTCGTGACGAGCTTCACCCCGTAGTGCATGCATTCCAGTGTGCGCAGACTGATTCCGCTCTGACCCTGTTGGAGGTAGTCCAGCTGTGCTCTGCTATTGAGCATCTGTTCCCGAATACGGGAAAAGGGGATATACGGTTGATAGTACGGCTTTTGATGCAACTGCACTTTCGTATCCGGCATGATCTGGAACAGCGGGTTGAGTCCCAGCGCCCGCAACCGCTCACCGAGTGACAGAATCTCCTCCGCGCGGCCTTTGTCCTTACCAAAGAAGCAGACATCGCAATCAGGCGTTTCACTTTTTTGTCCGCCTTCTGTGATGTACAAACCCTTAACAAAGTTCAATCCAAACTTTTTCGCATCTACAGGGTCAAATGTCCATGCTTCATAGCCGCACGCGGGAATTTGATCCGGTTTGATGACGTACCGCAGGATCGGGTCTTCGTAGATCAGCACCAGACGCGCCTGCGGATGGCAACGGCGCACCCATTTAAGATATCGCTTTGTCGTAAGATATCCGACAACCAGAACAATCAGCTCGCACTTGGTGTTTTTAATCCGCGGATTAAAGAAAACTGATTGAAACGGCAGATTCCCTCGAATGAACACTGCGCGTATGATTTTTCCGATGATTGTGCTCCATCTGCACGGCATCTCTACCGCGCAGCCTTTTTTCTGAAGCGGGGAATAAAGCGGTGAGTTACACGACATCACCCAAAGAATTGATCCGCCATATAGATCTTCTAAAAAATCCTGGTTCTTAGGAATATTGTTGTTCACATCTTCTTTGCTCGCTGTCTAAGATTATTTGTTGTTCACCAACTGCCTCGCTCACACAACGCGACTTGACAGTTAGTTTAGAGAAACGTAAATGAAAAACTCAGGTATTAATCGATCTGATGCCAATAAAGCTCCTCTTCCTACTTGGTCTGTTCGTAGCGTTATTTCTCGCCATTTCATTTCAATAAAAATGCTATCAACTGGCAATCCCTGGGAAACATTGAACACGATATTGCTAACCTGCTGTTGCTCACCGTGGCCAAGATACAACTTGATTTGATTATCTATCGATATTATTGCGATTAGTATTTACTCCAATCCCTAACGTAATTACTATAACACGAGATGCGAGTTGTTGACAATCTTAGTTTCGATATCTCAAGGATCATGTTGTGACGAGACCGGTACGCAAGAACAATCGCTCTTGCTCAGTAGTTTATTTCTGGCCGACCATGGATTACAATAAATTATGGTGATAATTCGTAAAAGAGCCATCCGCTCGACCTTGGAATAATCAGGTTGCTGAAACCAAAAAACCAAGGAGGAATAAACATTTTTTAAGCTTACGGTCATCGCTATGTTCCCAACGACGTAAATTTGCGATATCATGTCTCCTATGACGTGAATAGTCGAAAACACACCCAAGACATCAATCTGACCGGCTCACACTATGTCGAGACGGTGGTGTTGATGGCAAGGGCATTCTGACGAATGAATGTCAGACAACCATATCTTGAATCGCTTTTTCCCGATCAATAAGGAGGTTGCAAATGAAACAGGTTAAATGGGGAATCGTTGGAACCGGCAATATATCAACCCAGTTTGCGCAAGGGCTACAGTTGGTGGAGCATGCGCAGATAGCCGCCGTGGCATCACGCAGCATCAACAGCGCAAAGGCTTTTGCGCAAAGGTTTGATATTCCCAAATATTATGGTAGTTACGAGGACATGGCCAAAGACCCCGAACTTGAAATCATCTATATCGGAACACCCCACCCGCAGCACTATGATAATGTGATGTTGTTTTTAGAAGCGGGGTTTGCGGTGATCTGTGAGAAACCGCTAGGCGTGAATGCGGCACAAACCGAGAAGATGATTGCCAAGGCACGGGAAAAGAACGTCTTCTTCATGGAAGGGATGTGGACGCGGTTTTTTCCCGCGTTTCAAAAAGCGTTGGAATGGGTGAAGTCAGGGCGCATTGGTCAACCGAAAATGCTGCAAGCGGCTTTCGGCTATGACGGCAGCGCGAACAAAGAGCAGTGGCGCTTTCGGCATGATATGGCGGGCGGCGCGCTGCTGGATGTCGGTATCTATCCGCTAGCGTTGACGTTCGCTATGTTCGGATCAGACCCCGTAGAAGTGACTACTTCAGCCTGCA
>JAUYTF010000087.1 GCA_030695285.1 Eubacteriales bacterium
GTTCCGGTGCCTGCGCGTGTGAGCATCTCGATCATTAAGCAGTTACCATAGTGCCGATGCCTGCGCGTGTGAGCAACTCGAACACTAAGCAGTTACCATAGTTCCGATGCCTGCGCGTGTGAGCATCTCGATCATTAAGCAGTTACCATAGTGCCGATGCCTGCGCGTGTGAGCATCTCGATCATTAAGCAGTCACCATAGTGCCGATGCCCTCGTGGGTGAGCATCTCGATCAGGATTGCGTGCGGCACGCGCCCGTCGATGATAAACGCGCGCTTGGCGCCCTTTTCCACCGCGTGGACGCAGCACTCGAGCTTGGGTATCATGCCGCCTGTGATCACGCCGCTCTCCTGTAGCTTCGGGATATCCTCAAGGGACAGCCGGGGAATCAGGCTTTGCGCGTCGGCGGCGTCGGTAAGCACGCCCACCGTGTCCGTCATGTTGATGAGGCTCTCCGCCTCCAGCGCGCCCGCAATATAGGCCGCGGCGGTGTCCGCGTTGATGTTGTAGATGTTGCCCTGCTTGTCGCAGCCGATGGTGGAGACGACCGGGATATAACCCTTTTCGAGCAGATCCCTGATCGGTTCGGGATGGATGGCGACGATCTCGCCCACGTAGCCCAGCGCTTCGTCCAGCATCTTTGCCTCGATGAGGTGCCCGTCCATGCCGCTGATGCCAACGGCTCTGCCGCCGACGTTTTGTATCAGGTTCACGAGCCCCTTGTTGACCTTGCCCGCGAGCACCATCTGCGCGACCTCGACCGTCTCCTTGTCGGTGACGCGAAGGCCGCCGACGAACACGCTCTCTTTGCCGAGTTTTTTAAGCGTGGCGCTGATTTCTGGCCCACCGCCATGCACGAGCACGATCTTTACGCCCACGAGGGTTAGTAGCACCACGTCGCCCATGACCGCTTTTTTGAGCGCGTCGTCCTCCATGGCGCTGCCGCCGTATTTCACCACGACGGTCTTGCCATAGTAATTCTGAATATAGGGTAGCGCCTGAATGAGAACTTCGGCGCGCGTTGATATTTCGATGCTCATGTGCGGTAATCTCCGTTGGTCTTCACGTAGTCATTTAGAATTTCGATGCTCATGTGCGGTAATCTCCGTTGATCTTCACGTAGTCGTAAGTTAAATCGCAGCCGTATGCGGTGGCGGAGGCGTTGCCGTCTCCAAGGGTGATGTCGATCGTGATTTCGCTCTTAGAGAGCACAGCTTTGGCAAGCACTTCCGAGAAATCCACGCCCATACCGTTCTGGCAGACGGTGATCTGCCCAGCAAGGGAGGAGAACGACACGCCGACCTGATTGATGTCCGTCGGCACACCCGCATAGCCCAGCGCGCAGAGCACGCGCCCCCAGTTTGCGTCCGCGCCGAACATGGCGCATTTCACCAGCGGGGAATTGATGACGGATTTTGCGAGTTTTATGGCGGCTGCTTTATCGCTGGCCCCCGTGAGATTGCAGATGATCAGCTTGGTTGCGCCCTCGCCGTCGGCGGCGATGGTGCGCGAAAGATACTGCGTGACCGCAGACAGTGCGACGCAAAACGCCTCGTAGTCCGCGCCCGTTTCGGTAATCATCTCGTTGCCCGCCATGCCGTTAGCGAGTATCGTGACCATGTCGTTGGTGGAGGTGTCTCCGTCCACGCTGACCATGTTGAAGCTATCGAGAGTGTCCGCGCTCAGCGCCTGTTGCAGCATCGCGGGCGAAATATTCGCGTCTGTCGTGATGAAGCCCAGCATGGTCGCCATGTTTGGCTGAATCATGCCGCTGCCCTTGGCGATGCCGCCGATGCGGCATGGTTTGCCGCCGAGGGTGAACGCAAACGCGATCTCTTTTTTCGCAAGGTCGGTGGTCATGATGGCTTGGGCAGCGGCGTTGCTCTCGTCCCCCAGCGCCGCGATGAGTGGCGTGATGCCGCTTGCGATTGGCTCGATGTCCAGCGTTTTTCCGATCACGCCCGTGGAGGCAACCACGATGTCGCTTGCGGGAATCTTGAGCGCCTGACCTAACAGGTCGCACATCTGCGTTGCGATCTCCACGCCGTTTGCGTTGCAGGTGTTGGCGTTGCCGCTGTTGCAGATGATGGCGGAGGCGTAGCCATCGGCCACGTTTGCTTTCGTCACCACGATCGGCGCGCCCTGCACAAGGTTTTGCGTATAGACGCAGGCGCAGGCGGCTTTTGTTTCGCTGTAGATCAGCGCGAGGTCTTTTTTGCTCTTGTTTTTGCGGATGCCGCAGAAGACTCCCGCGGCGGTATATCCTTTCGCGGCACAAACGCCGCCTGAAATTTCTACCAGTTTGCTATTTTGATTCGCAGCGCAAATGCTGCCGTCGATTTGTTTCATTCCGGTTCGCCCTTTCGAATGGTTGCTTCGCTCAGAAACTGCTTCTATTTACCCAACGTCAGCCCCGCGTAGGGGTCGGCGCCGGTGAGGATGTTCATGAGCTGAATCGCGGCGCCGCTGGCGCCCTTGCCGAGGTTGTCAAAGCGGGCGAGCAGCGTGATTCGCTCCTCATTTCCCGCGACACTGATGTCCATACCGTCGAGATCCTTGAGCTTGCCGCTGGCGAGATACCCGTGCTCGTCCATCGCTTCGCAATAGCGCACCATGGGTTTCGTGTATCGCGCGCGGTAGAGGTCTCGAATGTCCTTTGCGCCGTAGCCATCTTTGAGCTGCTCGCGAAACACCGATAGGATCGTGAGCATGCCGTTGAAGTAGTCCGCCACGACGGGGAAAAACGCGGGAGCGGTAGCAAGGCCGCTGTAGTGCTGCATCTCCTTTAGGTGTTTGTGCTGCTGCCCCAATGCATAGAGACGCGGGGATTTCAAGAGTACGTCGCGGTAGTCCGACTCATATTGCGCGATCATCTTGTGTCCGCCGCCGCTGTAACCCGTGAGTGAGGTGCAGCAAAGCAGGGCGTCCTTCTTTAAGATGCCCGCCGCGAGAAGCGGCGCGGTCAGCGCGAGAAACCCGCTCGCGTGGCAACCGGGCACGCTCACGCGGGTCGCTCCGTTTAGCTGCTCCCATCCGCCGTCCCAGGCTTCCGGCAGGCCGTAGACCCAACCATCTGAAATGCGGTGCGCGGTGGAGGGGTCGATGATGCGCACATGCGGCTCGGTTACCATTTCGCAGGCTTCGATGGCCGCATCCTCCGGCAGGCAGAGAATCGCCACATCGCAGCTGTTGAGCAGCTCCTTTCGCAAAGCGGGATTCTTGCGTTCCCGCTCCGGCAGGGTGAGCATGGTCAAATCCGCGCGCTGGGACAGGCGGTCGTAAATCCGCAATCCCGTGGTGCCTTCTTTGCCGTCGATAAAAACCTTTGTCATATTAATATCGTCTCCCGAATCATCTGTATCTGCGCTTTGACTGACTCCGGCGAGGTGCCTCCCTCGGAGATACGGCTCTTCACGCAGGTGTCGAGGCTGACCGCCTCGTAAATGTCGTCTGTAAAGAGTTCGCTCATTGCCTGATAGTCGCTAAGCTGCAGGGTTTCGAGCGTCTGATGGGTTGAGATGCAGTGGGCCACGAGCTGGCTGGTGATCTTGTAGGCTGTGCGAAACGACATGCCTTTTTTGACCAGATAGTCCGCCGCGTCCGTGGCGTTGATGAATCCTTCCGCCGCTGCTTTTCGCATGTTCTCTGGCTTAACGGTCATGGTTGCGATCATCGGCGCGAAGACCGCAAGACACATCTTCGCGGTGTCGATCGCGTCGAAGATTGCCTCCTTGTCCTCCTGCAAATCCTTGTTGTAGGCAAGAGGCAGCCCCTTCATCATGGTCAAGAGCGCAATCAGGTCGCCAAACACGCGCCCGGTCTTGCCGCGCACCAGCTCCGCCATATCCGAGTTCTTCTTCTGCGGCATGATGGAGCTTCCCGTGGAAAACGCGTCCGCCAGCTCGACAAACCGGAACTCCCAGCTCGTCCAGAGAATGATCTCCTCCGAAAAGCGGGAAAGATGCGTCATGAGTATGCTGATGGCGCTGGCGAGTTCCACGCAAAAGTCCCGATCCGCCACCGCGTCCACCGAGTTGGGCGTTGCCGCGGCAAAGCCGAGCGCATTTGCGGTCATGCCACGGTCGATGGGGTAGGTGGTTCCCGCAAATGCGCATGCGCCGAGCGGGCAGAGGTTCATGTTCTCCGCCGCGTTGTTGAGACGAGAAATGTCCCGCGAGAGCATGAAGGCGTACGCCAAGATCCAGTGCCCGAAGGTCACGGGCTGCGCGCGCTGTAGGTGGGTGTAGCCAGGCATAACCGTGCTTGTATGCTGCTCGGCTACGTCCGCAATCGCCGCGATCAACGTTTTCGTGATGCTGACCAGCTCGACGATCTCTTTTTTGAGCGTGAGCCGGAGGTCGAGCGCGACCTGATCGTTGCGGCTGCGCGCGGTGTGCAGCTTTTTGCCGTCGTCGCCGATGCGGCGGGTGAGCTCGAATTCAACAAACGAATGGATGTCCTCTGCGAGCGGATCAATCTTGATCAAGCCGCACTTGAGGTCGCTGAGGATGCCCTCAAGCCCCGCGAGGATGTTGTCCACGCTCTCCTGCGGGAGGATGCCGACGCTGCCTAGCATGGCGGCGTGCGCCATAGAGCCTGTGATATCCTCCTCCGCCATACGCGCGTCGAACGCGATGGAGCGGTTGAATGCGTCCGCCAGCGCTGCGTTTGCGCCTGTTGTTCTGCCCGCCCAGAGTTTTTCCATGGTTGTTTCACCCTCGTTTGCTGCGCTTGCTTCCCTGCTGTAGGTGGAAGCGTATTTTGGGAACGAGCGCCCGCTTTCGGCGGGCGCTGCGCGTTTGCTCGTCTGTTGGGTTCTTGCTTAATCTTCTCCTGTTTTATTTAAACAGGTCGGACAGGATCGACTTTTTCTTGTTCTTCTCCTGCACCATGGCGCTGACCTTGGTGGGCAGGCCGTAGAGGTTGATGAAGCCTTCCGCATCCTTCTGATTATAGTCGCTCTCGCCGAAGGTGGCGATGGCTTCCGAATAGAGGCTGTAGGGGCTCTCGATGCCGGCCTTGATGATGTTGCCCTTGTAGAGCTTGAGCTTCACCGTGCCGGTTACGTTTTCCTGCGTCTTGTCGACAAACGCCGCGAGCGCCTCGCGCAGCGGGGAGAACCAGAGGCCGTTGTAGACGAGCTCGGCATAGGTGATGGCGAGCTCCGCCTTCTTATGCGCGGTCATCTTGTCCAGCGTGATGGTCTCCAGCGCCTCGTGCGCCTTATAGAGGATCGTGCCGCCGGGGGTTTCATACACGCCGCGGCATTTGATGCCGACGAGGCGGTTTTC
>JAUYTF010000088.1 GCA_030695285.1 Eubacteriales bacterium
GACAAAAAAACCGCGTTTACCATGTGTGAAAGGCGATCATGCATACCACTTATTCACAAAAACTGTATGAGTTATCCACAGAGGGTTATCCACGTTGTCCACCATGTTATCCACAGAACGTGGGTTTTTCGCGTTTTGGTATGTGTATAAGTCAAATATTCGTGTGGAATGCGATGTATATACGCGTTTATCATGCGTTTTGTAAAAAAATAATATACAATTCTCGGTACCCTGCGGGGTGATGTGCCCTTTTTCTTTTCCTGCAATTTACAAAACGGACGCAAGAAAAAAAGCTCCCGTAGGAAGCCTTCGAAAAATCTAGATGGAAACACTAATTTGCTTCTTTTCTTAATAGAAAAAGCTGATTTGCATTCATCAAAGTTCTTTTGCTTCTTTTCTTAATAGAAAAAGCTGATTTGCATTCGTCAAAGTTGTTTGCTTCTTTTCTTAATAGAAAAAGCTGATTTGCATTCGTCAAAGTTCTTTTGCTTCTTTTCTTTCAAGAAAAGAAGAAGAAGAAGAAGAAAGCTATTTCTCTTTTCTCAGGATCTGTGCGCCGAGGCCGGTGAGCTTCTTATCGAGATATTCATACCCGCGGTCGATAAAATGGATGTTGTGCACATTGGTGGTGCCGCTGGCGGCCAAACCTGCCACGATCAGGGACGCGCCCGCACGCAGGTCGGTTGCGTAAATATCCGCGCCGCGCAGGGCGGGTATGCCCTTTACCTTTGCGGTGTTGTTGTCCTTAAGGCTGATAGAGGCGCCCATGCGGCGGAGCTCTTTCACGTGGTTAAAGCGATTTTCGAATATGGTTTCATTGATGGTCGCAACGCCCGCCGCTGCACAGAGGTAAGCCATCATCGGCTGTTGCAAGTCGGTGGGAAACCCGGGGTAGGGCAGGGTTTTGACGTTGATGGGTCGGGGACGTTCGTTCATGATGACGCGCAGGTAAAAGTCCCGCCCGTCGTCGCCCTCGATGACACGCGCGCCGCTCTCCATGAGTTTGGCGGAGATGGCTTCCATATGAGTGGGGATCACGTTTTTGATGATCACGTCCCCCATGGTAGCGGCGGAAGCGATCATAAACGTGCCCGTCTCGATCTGATCCGGAATGATGGCGTAGCCGCAGCCGTGCAGGCGCGGCCTGCCGCTGATACGGATCATGTCCGTACCGGCGCCTTTGACGGAGGCACCCATCATGTTGAGGAAGTTGGCAACGTCGACCACGTGCGGTTCTTTGGCAACATTGCACAGCACTGTATTGCCCTCGGCCATGCAGGCGGCGAGCATGACGTTGATGGTCGCTCCCACGCTGACTACGTCAAAATAGATCTCCGCGCCGATCAGGCGCTCTGCCTTTGCGCGGACGATATTGCGTTCGCAATCCAGCTCCACATGTGCGCCGAGCGCGCGCATGCCTTTAAGATGCTGGTCGATGGGGCGCGCGCCGATGACGCAGCCGCCGGGGAGCGCAAGCTCCACCTCGTGAAAGCGCCCGAGCAGAGCGCCAAGCAGATAATACGACGCGCGCATGCTGCTGACCGCTTCGCTGAGCGCTTTGGTGTTGGTAAGCGTGCGCGAGTCGATGCGCATGCAGTCCCCGTCTGTATAATCGACGGTAACGCCCAGCTCCTCCAAGATTTCCTTGAGGCACTGGACGTCCTGTATATGCGGCAGATTCTCCAATACGCAGGTTTCGCCCGCGAGAACTGCGGCGGGTATGATGGCGACCGCGGCGTTTTTCGCGCCGCTGATGGTCACGGTTCCTTCGAGCCTATGACCGCCTTTGATCTCGTACCATTCCTTTAGCATACGATAGTTAGTCTATCGGAATCGCAAAAAGAAGTCAAGCACCGCGCCTGACTAGTGCTTGTGGATGCAATATTATGAAAACAGCACGATTATGCGGCGGCGAATTTTTTATTCACGCGGAGTTTTTCCAAAAAACAAGCAGAGCGCTCTGTTTTTCCTTTCAGGCTGTGCAGCCGGATTCCTGATTGACTGCAAAATTTAACAGAAGCGCTCGGCCTTTTTCTGTTGATCTCTTGTAGTTATCGTCAAAATGTCCAAAACCATCTGGTTTTTCTTGAGTTGAACCCCTTCTTTGCTGCTTACGTCTTTTGCATTGAGAATTCCTGCAACTTTCATTTCAAATATATTATTCAGAAACCTGTTCATATAATAAGGTTTGAATTGACAAGCGTATATTCGCATGCTAAAGTAATTTTAGTATTTCTATATTTTTTTGAGATATCGGAGGAACTCCATGGAAAAACTCGTAATTGCCCTAGGCGGCAACGCGCTGCAGGAAGGCAGCGGCCCGGCAACCGCAGAAGCACAGCTAGAGGTCGTCGAGAGAACATCCGTCTATATTGCGGACATCATCGAAAAAGGTTACCATGTCATTCTGGCGCACGGCAACGGCCCGCAGGTTGGCCGCATTGTGCTGCAAAACGAAAACTCCGTCAATGTCACGCCTGCGATGCCGTTTGACGTTTGCGGTGCCATGAGTCAGGGCATGATCGGCTACCACATGCAGCAGGGGCTCACTAAGGCACTGCGCGCGCGCGGCAACCACACGGGCGCCGCCACCGTGGTCACCCAGGTCGTGGTCGACAAAAACGATAAAGCGTTCTTAGCTCCCTCCAAGCCCATCGGCCCTTTCTATAGCGAAGAGGAGGCCAAAAAGCTCCAGGCAGAGAAGGGCTATTCGGTCAAGGAAGATTCCGGCCGGGGCTGGCGCCGCGTTGTCGCCTCTCCCATGCCGATTGAAATCGTAGAGCTGCCACAAGTCAAGTGCCTCATCGAAGGCGGCTTCGTGGTCATCACCGTCGGCGGCGGCGGCATCCCCGTGATCCGCAAAGACAATGGCGACCTCGTTGGCACCGCTGCGGTCATAGACAAGGATCTTGCCAGCGAGCGCCTTGCTGAGGATCTCGATGCGGACGCGCTGCTCGTGCTCACCGCAGTCGAGCAGGTTTGCCTCAACTATGGCAAGCCGAACGAAAAGCGCCTTTCGACCATCACGGTTGCCGAGGCGGAGCAGTACATCAGCGAAGGCCACTTTGCGCCCGGCTCGATGCTGCCCAAGATTCAGGCCGCGGTCATGTTTGCAAACAGCAAAGCGGGCCGCAGAGCCATCATCACCTCGCTCGACAAAGCGGTCGACGCGCTCACCGGTAAAGCCGGTACGGTGATTGTGAAGTAACGC
>JAUYTF010000090.1 GCA_030695285.1 Eubacteriales bacterium
GCGTTAAACCGTGCAATCCTCGCCATCGCGCGAGGTGGTTTCTCATCGCCGGCAGAAAGAAAGCACCCTACCGTCACGGCAAGGTGCAATCCGCTGCATTCGTTGGATTGTTCGGTGCTAGCTATGCTCGCTGCGGCAGTATGGGCGGTATAAGAACCGCGTCATCGCGCTGTTCAACCTGATCCTTCATTTCTTTTTGCGTTTTCGTTTTCCGTTATCGAGTTTTATTGCGGTGCTGCAAAGGGCATGTCCAAAACGCGCTCAATGAATACGCGCGAAACAGTCGGATCAAACTGCGTTCCGGCACATCGAATGATCTCCGCCGCAGCTTCCTCGCCGGTCATGCCCTTGCGATACGGCCTGTCCTCAGTCATCGCATCAAACGCGTCGATGATTGAGACGATCCGTGAAATATACGGAATATCCTCGCCGCTGAGCCCCTGCGGATATCCCGTTCCGTCCCAGCGCTCATGGTGGCAGAGAATATAGCCCGCGATGCCCTGCAGCTCAGGTATCGTCAGCGCGATGCGGTAGCCGATCTCCGGATGCCGCTTGATCTCTGCCCACTCGAGTTCCTCCAGCGCGCCGGGCTTGCTCAGCACGCTGTTGCTGATGCCGATCTTGCCGATATCATGCAGCGTTGCCATGAGCTCTAGCGAGACGATATCGACCTCGTTGAGCCTAAGCTCGCTGCCCATCTGCCGCGCCAATTGCGCCATGCGCTCTGCGTGCTCCATGGTTTCGTTGCTCTTGGAGAAAAGCAGTTCCTTGATCGTTGAGAGCAGCGTGCTGCGGATGCTTTGGTGCTCCAGTAGTTTGCGGCGATACATATGCTCTTCCGCCGTTTTCAGTATCTCGCTGATCGTCTGGTCTTCTTTTGTTTTTGTTGCATAGCCCAAAGAAACGCTCAGGAAAAAATTTTGCTTGCGTGACTGACTCTTTTGCGCTTCAAACGCCTGGTTGATCCGCGCGACGATTTGGATGACTTCCTCCTCGCCGGTTTTTGGCAACAGAGCTGAGAACTCGTCTCCGCCCGTGCGTGCAACGATTCCATGCCCGCAGTTGGCTTTGAGCAATGCCGCGGTCTCGATGATGAGCTTATCTCCCTCGCTATGGCCAAACAGATCGTTTGTGAGCTTCAGCGCATTGATATCCCCGGTGATCACGGAATACGGCAGTTCGTTTGCCGCATCCAGACGATAGAGCTCCGTATCGAAATACATGCGGCTAAAGAGGCCGGTCATCACGTCATGTATGCTGAGATATTCGATCTTATCCTCTTTCTTCTTGCGATCCGTAATGTCGCGGCTGATGCCGATGAGCCCCGCCAGATCACCCTCGTCATTGAAGAACGGCGTCTTGAGCGTCTCTGTGATGATGACGCGCCCGTCCGGATATTCGACTGTCTCCTCGCTGCGGCATTCCTGCCTTTGGCCGAGCGCCTCCGCATCCTTGCCGACATACAGCTCCGCCGTGTCCTGATCGTAGAGCTCAAAGTCGTTTCTCCCGATCAACCGCTCTTTGCTGATGCCGGATGCCTGCTCAAACGCGCGGTTGCAGCCCAGATAGACCCCGTGGTGATCTTTATAGAAGATATGGTCGGGGATGGAATCGATCAGCGTACTCAAAAAGCCGGAGGTTTCGCGGTGTCTTCGTTCGCTCTCCAGCAACTCCTGTTCACGCGCAAATTCACTTGTGATATCCTGCGCGATGCAGATATAATCGCTCTGTTCGCTCGGCTGGGCGCGGTTAAGAATCGCGATATATAGATGCGCACGAACAACCTCGCCATCCGGCCGGAGATAACGCTTGACCAGATCATAACGATCGATCTCGCCGCGCAGCATCTGCTGAAAGAGCATGTGGTCTTTGTCCAGATCCTCGGGGTGCGTATACGATTTCCAGATGGTGCTTCTGATTTCGTCCTGCGTCATACCGAGCATTCTTGAAAACGCGGTGTTCACATAGGACACGACGTCGCTGTTTTCCACGATGATACCAACCGTCGCCTGCTCGCAGACCTTCTGGAAACGGATTTCGCTCTCGCTGAGGAGCTTTTCCGTTCGGATGCTCTTTCGCTCATAGGTGATGATCAGGCACATGGCAAGCGT
>JAUYTF010000098.1 GCA_030695285.1 Eubacteriales bacterium
TTTCCGCTCGGATGAAGCAGGCGGTTCCTTCGCGATGGGCGCCAGTGCTGCAGAGCAGTGGGTTGCCGCGAATCCCGATAAGCCGGTCGTGACGGTACAACTCGGCTGGCCGGATCACACGGAAGTCAAGAGCGGACGCACCGACCCGTTCGTTGCCGGTATTGAGAGCGTTGTTGGCGCAGGCAACTACACCAACCTCGGCTGCATCGATTCCAAGGGCAGCGCCGATGCGACCAAGGAAGCAATGGCCAACATCCTGATCTCCAACCCTGACGTGAACATCATCTACTCCGAAGCGGGCGACCTGACCCCCGGCTGCATGGCAGCGCTGGTTGACGCAGGCCGAGGCACCATGAACAACGGTGTGCCCACGACGGAAATCGTTGTGAGCGTTGACTGTCCCGTCAGCGAACTCAAAGAGATCTTCAACCCCAACAGCTCGCTCAAGATGTCCCTCGGTCTCCCGCCGATCCAGACGTCTGAGAAGATCATCGACATCATCGTTGGCGTGTACCTCGGCGAAATCGCGCAGGTTTCCACGCCCGCCGAAGAACTCTTTGGCGATGTGTACCCGGTCGATTTCTACAAGCTCACGCTTGCGGAAGTGATCGCCTGGTACAACCAGCAGTTCGGCACAAGCTTGACAGAGGCTGATATTCTAGGGTAAAAGTGAGAGCATAAGCAGATCGCGAAACGCTTGGGAGGAGTCTTGATCGGCTCCTCCCAAGAAACTGATTGGATGGAGACAAGTCAATGGAAGCAAATGTGTTACAGATCAATGGGCTGGTCAAGGATTATCCGGGCGTCCGGGCCGTAAACGACGTGAGCTTTGCTATCAGGCGAAACGTGGTGCACTGCCTGGTCGGCGAAAACGGCGCGGGGAAATCTACCTTAATTAAGATACTGACCGGAGCCTGCGAAAGAACATGCGGCGAAATCCTCCTAAACGGGCAGGAATATTGCGCGAAAAACCCGAAAGACGCCAGAGAAAAAGGAATCAGCACGCTGTTTCAGGAGCTCAATGTCGTCGATCAGCTCACGGTGGAAGAAAACCTCACGCTTGGACTTGAGGATACGTTCTGCGGCTTTCTGCGCAAAACCGACAAGGTCAAGAAAATCATTGCCGTACTCAAAGACCTGGAGCCAAGCATCAGCCCGAAAGAGCGGGTTTGCAGGCTCAGCGTCGCAAAAAAACAGATCATCGAAATCGCCAAAGCGGTTGCCGCGGAGACGGATATCATCATCATGGATGAACCGACAGCCGCCCTCTCGGAATCGGAAATCAATCGATTATTTGCGATCATAAAACGGCTGCGCGACAAAGGCGTTACCGTTATCTATATATCACACCGACTGGATGAAATCTTTACGCTGGGCGACTATGTCACTGACATGCGGGATGGCAAACACGTCGCAACCAAGCCCATCTGCGAGGTCAAGGACCGTGCTGAACTGGTGCACCTGATGATCGGGAAAACCGTCATCGAGTCGTATGTGCCGAAAGAGACAGTATCGGACCAGCCGCTGCTTACGCTCAAGAACGTTTGCAACCACAAGCTGCGCAACGTTTCGCTGACGATCAACCGCGGCGAGATCGTTGGGTTTTACGGGTTGATCGGTGCGGGCAAAACAGAGCTCGCCCGGGCGATATACGGCGCGGATGCTTATACGGGCGAGATCAGCCTGCATGGTGAGAAACTCGGCGGAACGCCTGAGAAGGCGATCCGCGCGGGCATCGCGTTGGTGCCGGAAGAGCGCAGAACGCAGGGGCTCTTTACGCTCCTGACCATCAAGCACAATATTTCGGCCATGAACCTGCAAAAAATCTCGAAATTCGGACTGATCAACGCAACACAGGAGCGCAATACCGCAAAGAGCTACAT
>JAUYTF010000109.1 GCA_030695285.1 Eubacteriales bacterium
GAAATCGGCGGGCCGATTTTCGATACGGAGTGCTTCATGCTTTCATCGCCTCATTTATCTCCCCGCTCACGTCTGATTCGTTTCGTGAGCACAGTCGTTCTGGTCCTAGCTTTTGTCGTCGTTTTTTTCGGGTTATCGTGCCCCGTCATCATCGAAGATCTCAGCGCGCCTGCCCCTTCGTCATCACCCGCCGTCTCACATGCGCCTCCCGTTGTGGCTTCCCCGCAACCGGAACTGCCTGCCGAAACGGAACAGTTCTCCATCATCTGGCTCTCCGATACGCAGACCATCGCGTATTTTGAAGATGACCGGGTGTTTCAGGCGATGGGCGAGTGGATCATGGAGCAGGAAAAGCCGCTCAACGTCCGCTATATCATCCAGACGGGCGATTTGGTGGACAATGGATATGTGCAAAAACAGTGGGACAGTTTCAATGTTCTGCTCAACCAGTTTTACGGGAAAATTCCCTATCTGACCATCGCGGGCAATCACGACCTAGGCGTGAAGCTTCAGGAATACGACGCGTATTCCTCTCAACCATTCGTAAAAAGCATCCCCAAAGAGCAGTCGTTCAAAGACGGGCAAGCCGTCTACGCGGAGTTTCAGGCGGGCGGGCAGGATTTTCTCATACTCGGAGCGGGCTGGGGAGCGGAACTATCCTCCACGGTGTGGATGAATGAGGTGCTACGGTCGCATCCTGACCACGTCGCAATTCTGATGTTTCATTACTACATCAAGATTAACGGTTCAATTACCAATCAAAGCGATGTGCTGCGCGATCGTATCGTTGCGAGCAATCCGAATGTGCGCCTCGTTCTTTCGGGGCATGTGCGCGGCAGCGGATATCGTCTGGAGGAGTTTGATGACGATGGCGACGGCGAGATGGATTGTCAGGTGCACGCAATGTTGTACAACTATCAGAATTATCCGGAATACAACACAGGGCAGCTTCGCGTGCTGACGTTTGACACCGAAACGCGCGACATCCGCGTTTTCACGTATTCCCCCTTCACCAAGCGATACTATAGCGACGGGCATTTTAAATCGCAGGAGTTTGTTTTAGAAGACGCATTTTAGCCGAGACTCATTTACGTAAACCCAGAAGTCTTACCCGAAAGAAACTCTCTTATCGAGATCTCCAGCAAAAACAGACACGCAGAAATCAATCCTGCGTGTTTTTTGTCTTGTCGCAAACGTTATCTGCACTCAGAGCACCTGCTACGGGTGCGCCTCCCCGGCGCGATATGCCGCCATGATATGCTTGAAGATTTCTCCGCTGGATGGCGCGGTCCAGGTGATCGCGTTTGCGCCCGCTTCGATGGTCTCGCGGATCGTCTCCTCTGTAGGGCCGCCGGTTGCGATAATCGGCAGTTCGGGAAAAGTTTCGCGGATTTTTCGAACGACGTTTGCCGTCTCCGCCGCAGCGGAAACATTGGCAATGCGCATGCCCGCCGCAACGCGCGCTGCGATGTCCGTGTCCTCCCGGGCAATGGTGACGATTACGGGAATGTCGATGGTGTCCGCTACGTCTGCGATCACCTCATTTTTGGTCGGGGCGTTGACCACAACGCCGATTGCGCCCTGCATCTCTGCGTACGATGCCATGTGTATCACGCGCTTGCCCTGCGTGAGTCCCCCGCCGACGCCCGCAAACACGGGGATGTCCGAAGCGGAGATGATCGCCTGCGTGATCACCGGCTGCGGCGTAAACGGATACACCGCCATGATCGCGTCTGCATTGACGTTACGGATGATCGCGAGGTCTGTTGAGAACACGATGGAACGATAGAGCTTGCCAAAGATCGTAATTCCGCTGCATTGCGAAATCACGGGTGGAATGCGCAACGCAAACTTGCGCAATGTTCCGTCGATCGGGGTCGGCGTATGAACCATAAGCGCCTCCATGATAAAAAATATAATAGCGGAGCGTGACTGGATCTGTGCTTCTATTCTATCGGCTCTTGCTCGCGCCTTCAAGAGAGCAAGTGTGAACACTCAAACACACTCCTGTAAACGATTTTTGAAAATCAGCCGGTTGCAAAGAAAGTTGAGCGCTGGTTGCGTTAATTTTGATGCATGTCAACAAATGGTTGCGTTGTTGTTGCATGATTATCAAACCATTTGATTGACTTCGATGAGACTTGCGATTATTATTTATTCGATATCCGTGAAACGATCTGTTTCACCTTCATCAAACCAACAGGCAGTTCGTTTCGATCGGCCCCAAAAATACGTTCCGTATGAGGTATGACCAAATGGAGAGCGAAGTCACCAGCTACCGCCCGCTGAGAACACAAAAAGAGTATCTCAAGATGATTGCCGCAAACGTGATCAACCGCTTCGGGGATTCCATCGACGGCATAGCCATCGCCTGGCTGATGTATGAGATCACCCAAAGCGCTGCGCTCATGGCGCTGATCCTCGGCTTAAACTATATTCCGACGATCCTATTGCAGCCGTTTACAGGCGCAATGGTGGAGCATCTTTCCAAAAAGCGCGTCATGGTGCTGTTCGACATTGCGCGCGGGCTGGTCGTCGCCCTCACGGCTGTAGTCTATGTCACAGGGCACCTCACCCCCGCGCTGCTCACGGGCATCATGCTGCTCATCTCCTCGCTGGAGGCGTTCCGCTCCCCTGCGGGCTCGGCCATCGTGCCGCTGCTGCTCCAGCCGGAGCTGTATAAGGTCGGCTCCGCGCTCAACCAGACCGCAAGCCGCGTGACGGAGCTCATCGGCCTTGCGCTGGCGGGTGGCGTGGTCGCGTTGTTTGGCTGTCAGGGTGCGCTGCTCATCGATGCTGCAACATTCTTTCTTTCTGCGCTGATCATCGGCTTTATCCGCATCAAGGAGACGTTGCCGGAAGAGAAGGTCAACCTGAAATCGACCGCAAATAGCTTCCTCGAGGGGCTGTCGCTGATTCGCACCTCCCGCGTGCTCATCGTGCTGCTGCTCATCGGCGCCATGATGAACTTCATGTTTGTGCCGCTCAACGTTTACGCGGCGCCCTTTATCGAGGACTATCTCAAGGGCGGCGCGGAGACGCTCTCGCTCATCAACATCGTCCTCGTGCTCGCGCTGGGATTTGGCTCGTTTGTCGCGCCCAAGATTACGCGCATCTCCGGTAGGACGCAGCTGATCGTCTGCGGCATCATACAAGGCGCAGCCATCTGTGCTTTCGCGCTCGGCGGCTATCTCGCCCCGCGCCTGCTGCAATACGGTGTCGTTTTGTTGTCATGTGTGTTTCTCGGTTTCTCCGCGGGCATCGTCAACGTGGTCTATAACGCGGCGTTTCTGCGCCTGATTCCGGCGGACTTCATGGCGCGCCTTTCCGGCATCGCGACGGCTGTGCTCGTGTGCTCCATGCCGATTGCGAGCTTTATCTGCTCGGTGTT
>JAUYTF010000124.1 GCA_030695285.1 Eubacteriales bacterium
ATCCCCATATGCGTGCGGCGCTTCTTTTTGTGACAACGGATGATGACCTCGATGATCGCAGATAGCGACGAACACATCGCTTATTTGCAAACTGGCGCTTCGGTGTTGATTCGTCTCATCCTTGCTTCCATTTAATCGGCAGCGGATGCCTGCGGGCAGAAAGAGAGCGCCTCTCGCCGTGATGGCAAAACGCGCACACTTGTTGCCTGCTCTGTCGCGCAGCGTCTGCCGCGCCGGAAAAATAACGACCGTGCCTAAACGATCTCAGCCGAGGTGTTTTCCTGCAAAGCCTCCCCCTTGATGCGTGCCTTTCGTTTTGGCAACGCTTCGATCAGCGGCACGAGAAAGGCCGCCACGATCCCGGCCGAAAAGCCGGTGTTGTACAGATTCATTCCGCCATGCAGCACGCCGGAGCAGAGCGCGACGGAGGAATTCAAAAACCCGGCTGCAATGCCCCAAACCCAGCCGTAATGCCCCGCGACCGGCGCTAGGCTTGTGCCAAACAGAGCGGCGAGCAGCACGGCCGGATCGTCGATATGCCAAACCTTCGTCAAACTGCCCAGCACCACGCCAAAGAGCACTGGCACGAAGTTTCTCGCGTGCTTTCCGCACGCGCCAAACCCCGCTATGGTCAGTATTCCGCCGATGGTAGGCCCGTTGAGCGGGCCTCCGACGAGCAGAACATAGCCGGTTGCGATCACGCCGTTGATACCCATATTGATGAGCACCGCGCCAAAGCCGCTAAGCGCAACAAAGTCCGCGCACGACTGGCCCGATTCGCGCAGTATCGCCTTCATTCCGGCCAGTGGTTTTGGGGAGAGCAGAATCCCGAGCAAAATGAAGAAAGCAAACAAACCGAATAAAAACGCGCTAAACAGCGCATTGTTCTCGTCGCTCCAATAGAGATTAAACCCCGTTTCGTAGCCGTAGGATTTCAGGAGGGATACGTAAACCGTGCCGATGATGCCCGCTGTAAAACCGACATTGTATAAACTAAAGCCCATGTGCACGTTCTTGAGATGCGCGGCAAGCGGCGCCACGATCAGCCCCACGCTGACGCCCACGAGGATGCCGAAAAACGCCCCAGTCTCACCCGGGAGGCGCAGGACAAACGCAAACTCTGTTACGATTGGCGCGAGGCTTGTTGCAAACAGCGCCGTGTAGACGTGCTCGGAAAACGACTCCCGCTTGAGCAGCGAATAGAGCCATGTGCCACATATGATCGGCCAGACGTTATATATGTTCTTCCCGAAGAGGCCAAAGCTGCCCATGAGAAATACCGCGGCGACAGTGATGCCGCGAAACGGCGCGCGCAGCAGCACGAGAAGCCCCACGGAAGAGAGCATCAGCAGCCCGGCATTCACGAAGGCCGTACCCACCCCGCCAAGGGCAACATAGTCTGTAATAAGGATATTGGTGGATTGTATGATGCGCGTAAATCCGGCAAGGATGGCATCTGGCGCGTTTTGCGTCAGCCCGAAGCAAACAAACAACAGCGAGATGCCTGCCAGAACGCCATAGGCGGTTGCGTTCTGGTTTCGATTTGCGATGTTGAGTATGGTTCGTTTATTGCGTCCGCCGCTTTCGGCGGGCGAGTGATCCGAGATCGGGTTCGGAGCAGCTCGGCGAGTGCGTGTCAGCCTAAACATGGTACCCCTCCTTTTGATTCGGCAGGATATCAGCACGGGTTGCAACAATCCTATTCAAGCTGCGAAGCCTGCACGCTGATGCGCATGGGCCGCGATTGGTTTATCGTTGCGGTTGAAGCGCTCTTTCGTCATATGTTGTTCCGATACGAAAGGTTTTTTTCGTGCTTCTATCGTAACACAGCGCGCGCTTCCCGCGCCAGAAATGTTTGCGAGGTGCTCATCAAAAACGAGCGAGGGATCGTTCCCCCGCTCGCTTATTGCCAGATTTTTTGTCCTCTTGTTTCAGATGCAGTCCTGTGTGAGCGCGCGGTCGATGCTCCAGAATACGTTTTCCTCACCGATGCGCGAAAGTATGCCGCTGCGCTCCATCGTTCGGCGGGTCTCGTCGGAAAGTCCGCAGCAGCCGGTGCGCACGCCGCGCTCCTGCAGCGACAGGATCACGCGCTCGAACGCCTGCGCGCAGGAGACATCCAGATAAGACACCCCGCGCATGGAGAAAAAAACCGTGTCGCAATCGGGCAAAATTCCCGCGGAGATCGCCTCCACGGCACCGGTATTGGCGAAGATCATCGCACCTCCAATGTAGACAACCCGCGCGTTGCCATAACGGCGGCAGATCTCCTCTCCGTCGGCAGAGAGCCTGCTGGCATCCACCGCCTCGATGCTGATCTCCAGCCTGGAGAGTTTGCGCACAAGCAAGAGAAGCGCCACGAGCACGCCCAGCGCAATTGCGGTGGTCAGATCAAAGATCACCGTCGCAGCCATCGTAACGACATACATGAGGATAGCGCCCTTGAATTTGCGCGAAAACATATAGCGAATCGCTTCCCACTCATTCATGCGAAGCGCGATAACCATTAGTACGCCCGCGAGCGCTGCGAGCGGGATAGCCGACATAACGGGCGCCAGCAGAAACATAGACACCACCAGCACCAGCGCATGCACGATGCTCGTGAGCCTCGTCACCGCGCCGCTCTTGACCGCGACGCTGGTGCGCGCGATGGCGGCGGACGCCGGAACGCCGCCAAAGAACGGCAGCACGATGTTGCCGATGCCCTGCGCCACGAGCTCCTGATCGCCGTTGAAAGGCTTATTCATCATACGGGACGCGCTGGAGCCGCAAAGCAGACTCTCGATCATGCCCAGCATGGCGATGCTGAACGCGGGCGAGGCAAGCCGCAATAGCGTGTGGATGTCGATGTTGGAAAGGTTCAGCCGCTCGGCGGGCAGCAGCGTCTTGGGGATTTCGCCCACGCGCGCCACGTCAAACCCCAGCAGCGAGGCCGCCGCGGAGGCAAGAATGATCGCCACCAGTGAGCCGGGCACGACCGCGTTCCATCTTTTCGGGTACGCGATCATGAGGAGAATTACAAAGAGTCCGATGCAGAGTGCGTAGAGGTTTGGCGAAAAGTCGTGCGAAAAATAACTGCCGATGCGATCGATGATATCCTCGCCCACCGAAAGCACACCAAAGAAGTTATCGAGCTGTCCCATCGCGATGAGGACCGCGATGCCGGAGGTAAAGCCGGTGATGACCGGAGATGGGATATAGTTCTTCAGCCTGCCAAGGCGCAGCACACCGGCCAGCAGCAGGAGTACGCCCGCCATCAGGGTGGCGAGAAACACGCCCTGCATCTGATATTTTGTCACGATGCCGATGAGAATCGCCGCCATTGCGCCCGTCGGTCCCGAAATCTGATAAAACGCGCCGGAGAGCGACCCGATGACGATGCCCGCGATGATCGCGGTGATCAGTCCTGCTGCGGCATCCGCACCGCTACTCACGCCAAACGCGAGCGCAAGCGGCAGCGCAACCGCCGCGACGGTAACACCCGCCATGAGATCTTTGGAAAGGGCCTTTGCGCCATAGCCGGAAAATTCCTGCCTCAGCCCTGAAAGAAAGCTCTTGATCATGCCTGCTTGTTTACTCCCGAAAAAATCATATATCGCCCGTTAGTATACGCTGAATCACCTTTTTTGACAAGTTTTGTGCATAGCTGCTGCGCGCTGTGGTGCAACGTCAGTATTCGAAAGGATCACACCCTACGTGCTTGAAAAACGACGGGCATCTCTGCCCGCCGGTAATCGTTATGTGTTGCTTTTCTTCTGGCTGCTCTTTTGCCGGTGCGCTCTTATCTCTGCATCTTTGCCAGCAGATACTGTTCCGCCTCGGCGTTCCAAAGTCCGTTGTTGACTTTCACAAGCCTTTCGAGCTCGGCAAACATGGGCTCCGTCTTGCCTTTTTCCGCAAAGTCGGAAATTGCGGTGAGCGGCAGGTCGATCTGCGTATAGATCAGCTTCTTGCCGCCGGGGATGCGCGGCAGGTTTGCGGTGGTCTCCACCACGCAGTCAAGCCCCCCGATGTGCGTAATCATCGCAGCGGGGTTGAGCAGCCCCTTGTTCATCATGGAAATCGCCTCGCGCATATCGTCCGTGTTGCCGTGTGAAGTGGCGGCGACGTGTGTGCGGCTGTAATGCACGTGGTAGAAATTCATCATCGCGGAAAAGCCTGTATCTCCGGGGCCCGCGAAGAAGTTGAGGCAGCCGTCCACCGCGAGGATCGCGTCGCTTTGCTCCACCACCGGACGCACCGGCGCAAAGCAGATCACATCGTGATAGCCCTCGCCGCCGGAGATTTCTCTGAGCGTTTCGGCGGGGTTTTCCAGCTTGCCGGTGTTGACGTAGTGCAGTTCCACACCGCATTCTTTCGCGTGCGCAACAGTGTATATGCTTGCGGCGCGCGCCAATCTCGCGTCGTCGATGTCGGTCACGACCAGCAGGCTGGGCTTGCGGTCGCAATGCAGCGCGTAGTCGATTGCGCCCAGCCCCATTGGCCCCACGCCCGCGAGCAGCGCCATCTTACCGCCCTCGACAATGCCCATGTCGTGCACATATTCGCCATCTCTGGTGTGATACATGGCGTGAAACGTCCCGATGATGCAGCTCATGGGCTCCGCCAGCGAGCCGTAGAAATAGACGTCGCTGTTGTAGGGCAAGAGGCAGTCCATGTAGAGCGTTTCCCACGGGATGTTGACGTACGTCGCATCCCCGCCGCACTCGCGGAAAGAATAGCCCGGCGCGGTCAGCGCGCCCTGATAGGAATGCGCGGGCTGGATGACAAAGCCGTCGCCCTTTTTGAATTTGTGCGCCCAGTTTTTTCCCACTTCGTCGATGATGCCGCAGAATTCGTGCCCGATGATGGTCGGGTTTGTGGCGACGTCATCCGGCACGCGCTTGTGTGCCGCACCCTGCTCCAGGGCTTTGTAGCTGCTCATGCAGAGGCTGTCCGAGATGACTTTGCATCTTACGCCGTCGTCGCCGACGGGGCTTAGTTCAAACTCTTCCAGCCGGATATCGTGCGCGCCATACAGGCGAACCGCTCTTGTTTTCATGGTTTTTCCTCCTTGAGGTTGCCGTTCTCGTGCTGAATTAGGTGCCAAGTGTTTTCTACTAGATTGGAAAACTGCTCTTCCTGCATTTTTTCGATCACAAATTTTTGCCGGGGGGAGTTGATGTCCTCGCCGCTGATTTGCAGCATGTTGTAGCGTTCGCAAAGCCTGCGCAGCCGCTCGATCTGCGGCTGTGTGTTCCGCGTGGGCATATACGTCACCGCACGCACGCCGGCAGAGTAGATCACCTCAAACAGTTCATCCAGATAGTCGTCTTCAAACTTCTGCGCCTTTTTATCGCCCGTGACGCTGCTGGTCACGTCGCCTAAATACGCATACGCGAGAATTCCTCCGATTTCACCCGAGAAGCGGACAAACTCGCTTAAGCTCGGGCATTCGTCCGTCGCCGGAACGAACACCCGCGGAATGCAGTCTTTCTTGAGCGTGCCGACGAGGTCGTATTCCGCGAGCATGATATCCAGCTCGCTTACACCCTCGGGCAGCTTCGCTTTGCCCAGCGCGAGCAGTTGCCGCGCGAGCGCGAGCATAAGGTGCCGCTCGGTGACGGTTCCGCCCAGCGCATATTGCGACAACGGCAGTACATCCCGCTCAAAATCGATCGAAACGCCGTCTGCGGTGTAGAGTGCATTGATTCGCTCGACCATCTTTCGATTTCTGGCGTTTCTTTTTCCGCGCAAGGGCGCAAAATACGCCTGCACGGCTTCGATCTTCTCATGCGGCACGGCGTGCAGCACCATGTAGGTGTTGCCGGTTTGATCGGGGTTGTTCGTCCGGCGGTTCCCGAACGGCGTTTCAAAAAACGAAACCCGCGTCTCGATGCCGATTGTGGTCGGAATACCGACGATCGCGCCCGCCTGTATAAACTCCCTTGCCCCGCCGATGCTGTCGTGATCCACGATGCCGCAGGTAGCGAGGCCCTCCGCCCGCGCGGCGTAGACTGCTGCCGCCGGAGAATACGGGGAAAAAGAATATGTCGTATGAATGTGGTTGTTGACCATGCGCGGGTCAACGGTCGGGAACGACGCGGCGGCGACTGCGCGCTTCAGCGCGCCGAGCCGCTCAACCTTCGTTCCTTCGTTCAAAGATTTCAGCAATGCCAGATCGATCATCTCAACATCACCTGGCCGCCTGTGACGGGGATCGCCTGACCGGTTTCGTACGTCTGCTCCACGGCGTAAAAGATGGCTTTTGCCACATCCGAGGGCAGGCATCCGCGCTTGATCAGCGACTTGCTCAAATAGAACTGCTTCACGTCCTCGATGGTTTTTGCGCCCGGCACTTTGCCCGTGCGCAGATATTGCACAAGCAAACCCCGCTCGGGGTCGCTCCACAAGGGGCCGTCGTAATAGTTTCCTGGGCAGATCGCGTTGACCTTGATGTTGTAGGGAGCCAGCTCCAGCGCGAAGCTCTCCACCAAACCGATTCCACCGAACTTCCCGCCCGCATAGGCAAAATTTTTGTTGCTGCCCTCAAGCCCTGATTTGCTGTTGATCTCAATGATGTCGCCCATCCAGCCGGGGTTAGCGGAGAATTGCGCGCGCATGATCCGCTGGGCGTATTTGACGCAGGTGAAGAAAGCCGTGTAGTTAATCGCCGTCACGGACTCGAAGTCCTTTTTCTCCATCTCGTCGAGAGAACCCGCTTTGAGAACGCCCGCATTGCTGACAAGCAGATCCAACCCGCCGAAAGTCTCGACGCACGCGGAGATCATGGCGGCTACGCTCTCTTCGCTCGACACATCCGCCCGCACCGCGACCGCGCGCGCGCCAAGCGCACTTGCAACTTCCCTTGCCAGCGGCTCGTTGAGATCGGCAATCACGACGCACGCGCCTTCACGATAGAGTTCCTCGGCAATTCCCTTGCCAAAGCCCTGCGCGCTGCCGGTCACGATCGCGATTTTGCCGCCAAGGCGGCCTATGATGTTTTTTCTGTTATGCACCTGTTGAGCAGCGATCTGCTCCCATTTCGTCATATCGATCATAAAACCTTCTCTTCGGACGTAAAGCCGCTTCTCGTTTTGTTCGATTCTACCACAATTTGTTCGATTATATCACGATTCTACCAAATGCGTGCGGTTTTTTTCTGTTCTCATTCATGCTTAGCGCTTTTCTTGCGCCTTGTATCTGTTGACCCACACTTGGGTTATTTCTGATTCATGAATCCCTGCAATCGAGCGTAAGCGTCCTCCCATTGCTGCGTTCTGTGGCTCTCGTAGGCTTCGGTGACAAACGAGGCGCGAACAACAGCGCGCGCGTCCGAAATGCCGCCCAGCTCGCCCAGCGCAACCGCCTGCATGAGCAGGTTTCCCACGCATGCGCTCTCAACGGGGCCTGCGATGACCCTCCGCCCTGTCGCGTCTGCAGCAAGCTGGTTCATGAGCTTGTTTTTCGTGCCGCCGCCGACGATATTGAGCTGGTCAATGCAGCAGCCGCGATATGTTTCCAGCGTCTCCAGCGCGAAACGGTACTTGAGCGCAAGGCTGTCGTAGATGCAGCGCGCGATCTCCCCGACTGATTGCGGAACGGGCTGGCTGGTGCGCGCACAAAACTGCTGAATCTTCTTTTGCATGTTGCCCGCGGCATAAAAGCTCGCGTCGTCGGTGTCGATGATGCTCACGAGTCCCGGGCTGAGCCGCGCCTGCTCGTCGATCTCGTCGTAGCTCAAAAAAGCG
>JAUYTF010000128.1 GCA_030695285.1 Eubacteriales bacterium
CATCTATTTCTCGGCCTACGTCAATGTTTCGTTCCTCAGCGCGCTTGCCGCTCTGGTCGTCTCCGCGCGGTTCACCTCCGCAAACCCCGCCGCGGGCACCAACTATGAGCTCGACGCCATCGGCTCCTGCTTCATCGGCGGAGCGTCCGCCTACGGCGGCATCGGCAAAGTCAGCGGCGTGGTCGTCGGCGCGGTGCTCATGGGCGTGCTCAACCTGGGCATGAACATCATCGGCGTGGACTCCAACTTCCAGAAAGTCGTCAAGGGTCTCGTGCTGCTGGTCGCCGTTATCTTCGACGTGGTCAGCAAGCGGCGCGCGGTCAAGTCCTTCGTCTGATGCAAGCGCCACATAGCATGCGCCTTGCGATGCAATCAACCAAAGGAGCAACCCAACATGGCATATTTTGAGCAGATCGGCCCCATCGCCTACGAAGGGCCGAAGAGCAAAAATCCCCTCGCGTTTAAGTATTACAACCCCACGGAGATCATCGCCGGAAAGCAGATGAAGGATCATCTTCGTTTTGCGATGAGTTGGTGGCATACGTTTACCTACCGTGGCAACGATCCCTTCGGCGGCGAAACTATTTACCGTCCTTGGGATGAAACCGGCGATGATGTCGCCCGCGCAAAGGCGCGCGTATACGCGGCGTTTGAGTTCATGGAAAAAGCGCAGATCGGGTATTTTTGCTTCCATGACGCAGATGTCGCGCCAAGACAGGCCAACCTGCTGGAGACAAACCGCGTGCTCGATGAAATCGTCGCCGTCATTCAGCAGGAGATGGCGCGCACCGGCATCAAATGCCTATGGGGCACTTCGAATTGCTTCAGCGATGATAAGTTTGTCCACGGTGCGGCAACATCCCCCAACGCAAGCGTGTTTGCCTACGCAGCGGCGCAGATCAAGAAGGCAATCGAAATCACGCAGCTACTCGGCGGCGAGAACTACGTGTTCTGGGGCGGACGCGAAGGATATGAAACTCTGCTCAACACCGATATGTCTCTGGAGCTGGACAATCTAGCAAGGCTCCTTCAGATGGCGGTGGATTACGCAAAGAAAATCGGCTTTACGGGACAGTTTCTCATCGAGCCAAAGCCCAAAGAGCCGACCAAGCATCAATACGATTTTGACACGGCGACGGTGCTCGCATTCCTGTGCAAGTATAACCTTGAGCCGTATTTCAAGATGAACATCGAGGCAAACCACGCAACTCTGGCCGCGCATACCTTCCAGCATGAGCTGAATATGGCGCGCATCAATGGCGTGTTCGGCAGCGTGGACGCCAACACCGGCGACCCCGTGCTCGGCTGGGATACGGATCAGTTCCCCACCAGCGTCTACGACACTACGCTTGCGATGTACGAGGTGCTGCTTGCGGGCGGTTTCACCACCGGCGGGCTGAACTTCGACGCAAAAGTGCGCCGCGGCTCTTTCCAGGAGGACGATCTCTTCCTCTCCTACATCGCCGGCATGGATACCTTTGCCAAGGGTTTGCGCGCCGCGATGAAGCTCGTAGAGGACGGCGTATTCGAGCAGTTCATCACCAAGCGCTACGAGAGCTACAAGGAAGGCATCGGCAAGGACATTGTCGGCGGGCGCGTGGGGTTCTCGGAACTCGAGGCATACGCCCTGATCCACGGCGCGGCGTCGAACGCATCCGGCCGTCAGGAATATCTCGAGACGTTGTTGAACCAGTACATCCTAGAAGGCTGATCCTTCCTGCAATCGGCGCAGCTGCTAGCGCGGCTGCACCGCATGTTTTATCCCCTTCGCAAGCGCGCAAAAAAAGCGCAGTTCGCCGTTCGCCTTCCTGACGCACATTCGTGCGGCTGGGGCGAAATCGCGGGGAACCGCGCACGGGGCAGTCAAGCGTGATGCTGTCTGATCAGACAGGCTTGTCCTTCCCCGATGCTCTGGCAAACGATGCGCGCAAGCGAAGAACAGGCATGTCAAGGCTGCAAGTCCGCATCTGGGCAGTGCGGGCAGACGCCGCGACAGGCGCAATCGTCATTGTTCTTTTCCTCTCTCCTCGAATTGTCCCGATGGGCAAGGGTTGCAGCGCCTTTTGGATGACGCGGCGCAACAGGCCTTGCACACGGGGCAATTCCATTTTGTCATGGCAAGCAGGCTGATTCGGATCGGGCAAGTATCCGGATAAGCCCGTTTTTTTGTTTATTCTGCCCTGTTATATTTGCTGCGAACAGCGCATTTGGCTTGATTTTTTGCGATACTTCCGATATTGTAAACAGGATCAACCAACGAAACGGAGCAGCACAATGACCACAGCGCGCAAACCCGAATGGCTCAAACGAAAAATTGACCCTATCGCAGAGGCACAGATGACCGCGCTGCTGCGCTCGCTTTCCCTGCATACGGTTTGTGAAGACGCAAACTGCCCCAATCGCAGCGAGTGCTTCAAAAGCAGAACCGCGACTTTTCTGATCCTCGGCGATGTCTGCACGCGCGGCTGCCGCTATTGCGCGGTTGCCAAAGGCGCGCCTTTGCCGCTCGATGCAGAGGAGCCGCAGCGCATCGCAAGAGCTGCAGAAACACTCGGTCTCAAGCACGTCGTCATCACGAGCGTCACGCGCGACGATCTGCCGGACGGAGGCGCAATACACTTTGCGCAGACGGTTGAAGCGATCCGTATGCTGTTGCCGGATAGCACCATCGAGGTGCTTATCCCCGATTTCTGCGGTAGTGAAAGCGCTCTTCAAACCGTGATCGACGCCCGCCCGGATATCATCAACCATAATGTTGAGACGGTGCCCTCGCTCTACCCAACCGTTCGTCCGCAGGCCAGCTTTGTGCGCTCGCTGGAACTGTTGCGACGGGTAAAGAAAGCGGGGCTGTACAGCAAAACCGGCTTTATGGTCGGCCTTGGCGAAACCATAGACGAGGTGCTCTCGCTCATGGATGCGCTCGTCTGCGTTGACTGCGACATGCTCACCATCGGCCAATATCTCCAGCCGAGCAGAGATCACCTAGCTATCGCGGCGTTCATCACCCCCCAGCAGTTTGACGCATACAGACAAATCGCATTGGAAAAAGGTATCCGATTCGTTGCGAGCGGCCCGCTGGTGCGCAGCTCGTATCACGCCGCAGAAGGCATGGCGCAGATGGAGGCCGATCTATGATTTACTTAGTACCGCCCGATCCGGCAACACTGCCGGATAGCTTCCCCGCATGGAACGAGAACGACGCAAAGTTTTTCTTCGCGCTGGAAAAATATGCAATGGACGAGCTCGATATTGCGCCCTCCTACTTCCTTTTCTGGCGCACAGCGCCGACGCTGATGATCGGCCGCTATCAAAACACGCTCGCCGAGATCAACATGCCTTACGCACGCGCCAACAATGTCTCCATTGTTCGCCGCGTCACCGGCGGCGGTACTATTTATACCGATCAGAACGGATGGCAGTTCTCCTTCATCGTTCGTCAGCCCGGTGAACGGCGCATCGAGTTTTCTCAGTTCACCAGCCCGATTCTGGAGGCGCTACGATCCCTTGGCGTAGACGCGCAGTTCTCCGGACGGAATGATCTGACCATCGACGGCAAGAAGTTCTCCGGAAACGCCCAGTATGTTCGCAAGAATGTTGTGTTGCATCACGGATCATTGCTGTTTGATACGGATCTGGAGGCGCTCGTGCGCGCGCTGAACGTGGACGATGAGAAGATCGTTTCCAAGGGCATTCAATCCGTGCGCCAGCGGGTGACCAACATCGCAGATTACCTGCCGGAGAAGATGTCGAGCCTGATGTTTCGAGATGTGATGCTCTCCTACCTGCTGCGGGATATGGGCACCTATACGCTCACAGCGCAGGATGTCCGCCGCGTGCTGGAAATACGCGCCGCAGTATTCGATCGATGGGAATGGAACTTTGGCAACGATCCGGCATACAACGTCACCCGCGAGGGCCGATTTGCGGGCGGCAAGCTCACGGCGCGCGTGTTTGTGGAAAACGGCGCAATCAGCGACATCCGGTTTTATGGCGATTTTTTCGCCAAAGAGGGGTTGGATCAGCTGCAGACCGCACTCATCGGCTGCCGCTATGAGAAAGACGCGGTCTATGCGCTGCTCTCTACGCTAGGCGCACAGGACTGTTTTTTTCAGATTACGCTGGATGAGCTGCACAGCTGCATCATCTGAAAATTGGACCCGTTCGCTGCTATCAGAAACGAGCGCCGCAAAATATGCGGCGCTCGTGTGCGTTTCAGAAACTGCTTCAGGAAATCTTGCAGAGTTCCGTTGCGATTCTCGCCGCCACACGCGCGTTGTGGTAGGCCAGCTGCACGTTGGAGGCAAAGGATACGCCCTTTGTGATCTGTTTGATCTTCGCGAGCAAAAACGGCGTGATCTCCTTGCCGCGCACGCCCTTTTCGTCCGCCTCGGCGAGCGCCGCGTTGATCACGCGCTCCATCTCGTCAAAATCCAGCGCGTATTCTT
This sequence comes from Eubacteriales bacterium, assembly GCA_030695285.1. Taxonomy (GTDB): domain Bacteria; phylum Bacillota; class Clostridia; order Christensenellales; family CAG-138; genus UBA7703. The sequence goes on from JAUYTF010000128.1 coordinate 4,446, forward strand.
CCGGAATCGGGTTCCCGATGAGCACGCCGCCCTCGAGGCCAAGATTCCACTTGGTCTTGATGATGGCGGCAATCTCCGCTTCATCCTTTGCGGCATAGTCTACGCCAAAACCGCTCTTGCGGCAGTAGAACGCGGGAAAATCGCTCGTGCCGTTGCCAAGCACGGGCACGCCCATGGTCTCTAGATATTCCAGCGTGCGCCCGATGTCGAGAATCTGCTTTGCGCCCGCGCAAACCACCGCGACAGGCGTCTGCTTGAGCTCCTGCAGGTCGGCGGAGACGTCCATCGTCACCTCGCCGCCGCGGTGAACGCCGCCGATACCGCCAGTTGCAAACACCTTTACCCCCGCCATCGCAGCGCAGATCATGGTGGTCGCGACGGTGGTTGCCCCGTTTTTCTGCATCGCGAGATACGTCGCCATGTCTCTGCGGCTGACTTTGCCAACGTTTTCCGCGCGGCACATGGTCTCCAGTTCTGAGGGGCTTAGTCCGACCTTGATCCGCCCGCCGATCAGCGCGGTCGTCGCAGGAACCGCACCCTCCGCGCGTACAACCTTCTCTACCTCCGCGGCAAAGCCGACGTTTTCGGGATACGGCATGCCGTGGCTTAAAATCGTACTCTCCAGCGCCACCACGGGCTTGTTTGTATCCAGTGCCTCCTGAATCTCCGGTAGCACATCCAAATACTGCTTCATTTTCATATTGATCGGTTCCTTTCAGGTGTATAGATGCTTACAGTCGATATCGATCCCGATTTTCCCGCACGAGCGCGTCGCTCATGCTTGGGTTGATCGTCGTCATGCTTTGAATCGCGGTGATGCCGGAGGCCAGCGCATAGTCAAGCATCTCCTCCACCGCCATGCCATCCACAAGCGCATGGGTCAATCCCGCCATAAAGGCATCACCCGCGCCGGTTGCGTTCACCATTTGAGAGACGGGACGCAGCGCGCGAAAGAGCCGGTTTCCGCTGGCGTCTGCATAATAGCAGCCCTTTTCCCCACGGCTGACTGCGACGCGCTGCACACCGCGATCGAGCAGTGCCTCGCAGGCGCGCTCTATCTGTGCTTCGGTTTCCGTCGGCAGGCCGGAGAGGATGCTCAGCTCCATCTCATTTGGCTTGATGGCGTAAAATTTCCCCGCGATGGGCTCCATTTGCCGCGCGTATGCGGTCGAGACTGGGTCGATCAGTACCGGTGTATCGCCCGCAGCCTCAGAAACAAGATGATCCAGCAGCGCAACAGGCAGGCACGCATCGCACACGATTGCACTCGCCTTTTGTAGAATCGCGCCGTTCTGATCCAGATACGCGGCCGGCAAATCCTCGATGATGCGCATATCCGACATGCCGAGCAGCATATCCCCGCGCTCGTCGAGAATGGCGATATAGCTGGACGATGCCGCCCCGCGCTTGCGTAGCAGGTGCGCCATATCGATGCCCGCAGCACGGCTCTCGCGTACGATCTTCTCGCCGAAGAGATCGTCCCCCACAGCGGAAAAAAGCGCCACCGGAACACCCTGGCGCGCGAGGTTTTCGAGGATATTGCGCGTTACCCCGCCGACGGATGTCGCCATATAGCCGGGGTTGGAGTCGCGCATCACGATGGCTTTTCGGCTCTGCCCGTGCACATCTACATTGGCAGCGCCAACGCCTGCGACGAAAGCATGCTTCCGGTCAATCATGTGTTCATCCCCCGCACGTGCAAATTGACGCGCTTGATTTATTCTATCGGCCGGCAGGCCGTGCTTTGTGTCACGCCAATTAGTATACACGTCAGACGAATTTTTTTCAAGTTCGCCAGCGTGCTCGGGCGCTCTTAGGTGGATGCTGGCTTTCGCGCCTGCTCGTTTTTTCTCGCGTGAAAAACGTAACCATCGCGTCAGAACCTTGTAAAATTCCTATCCGCTCTGCGCAAAGCGATTGCGTTTCTGATCCCTGTCGTTTAGAATAGACGCAATTGCGCCGCTGCTTTTCGGCGGCGAAACGAACGCTAGGAGGCTATATGGGCGCCTTTGACGGCTATTATCTCTATTGTGATCTGGACGGAACGCTCTTTGACGACGAGAAGCGCGTCTCTGCAAAGAACCGCGCTGCAATCGAATCATTCGTGTCACAGGGCGGGCGTTTTGGCGTTGCAACCGGGCGCGCACCGTCCATCATCGGCACAATCGAGCGCGATCTTCCGGTCAATGCACCATGCATTCTGCTCAACGGCGCCGGCCTTTATGATTTGGCCGAGAAGCGATTTTTGGCCATGCATCCGCTGGATCAATCGCTCATCGGGCAGGTTGCTTCCTGCGTTACCGCTGCAAAGCATAACGCCTGTGTGCAGGTATTTACAGTAAACTCCATCTACGAAACGAATCCCGCGCAGCGAGACGACCCGCAGACCGTACGCGAACGCCTACCTGTCACGAGCGCTCCGCTGGAGCAGATCGGAGAAACAACGCTGAAGCTGCTCATCGCCCACACCTCCGAAAATCTAGATGCGATCCATGTAGCCGTGCAACAGGAGCCATATATCGATATGTTCTCCGTGTTTCGCACAGCGGACTGGTATCTCGAGTTCGTCGCGGCGGGCGTCAACAAAGGAGCCGCGCTCGAGGATGTGCGCGCGCGATGCGGCAATGTAAAAAAGATTCTTGCAATCGGAGACTATAACAACGATCTGGAGATGGTTGCCTTTGCGGACATCGGCGGCGCGCCTGCCAACGCGATCGACGAGGTAAAAGCCGCCGCGGATATCGTGCTCACCGCCAGCAACAACGAAAGCTGCGTTGCCCGCTTTTTAGAAAGCGCACTGGGTTAAAGCGAGGCCATCCTCCCGCTTACCGACAGCGCTTCAAGCCCGGCTAATGGCTCGCCGTCAGACGGGATCACCAAAGAGCTTGCAGAGACGCTCATTAACAGATAAGTGCCGTCGCATCTCTGCAACGGCACTTTCGTTTACTCGTAATATTGTTGCCTGCGTTTTTTCGCTCTGGCGCGGCGCTTCCGCTCATAGCGGCGCTTTCGCTCGGACAGAATGAAAATGACGATCAACGCCACGAGCAACACCGCCAGCAGAACAAATGTCAGCGTCAGCGTGTCTCCCGTGTTCCAATCCTTGCGCCCCTTGTCGATGAGCGGTGTGCCGTCCGGAGAGGCGGTTACCACGGCGGTCTCCTCCGGCATCACTGCTGATACGCCAAGCACCTTGTCCACCGAGAAATCAGCCGTCAGCGGCGCTGTGCAGATGACATCGTCGCCAAGCTTATACTCGATCGTGCCCATGCTCTGACCTGCGACGATCGGCGCCTGCGCGTCCGTTGTCAAAACCACGTTTGCTGTGATGGAGCCCGCGTTCGCCCGGATGGCATTGATTCGCTCGGCTGAAGCACGAACGACCAGCTCCTCGATCATTGCGCTCATGGTCAATTGACCGTCCTGCAAATCTTCTGCGTCCGCATCGACCACACCCGTAGAAAATGCTTTTTGCAGGCCCAGCTCAGCAGCCATGATGGTTTGATAGTTGTTTGCGAATACATATTCAAAAATAGCCGCGGCGTTGACAAACCGCGCGAGGTTCGTCATCACCGTATCGCCGTCGTATAAGTCCTTCTTGTCGCCAAATAACGCGATGATCACGCGCGCGCCGTCTTTTTCCGCAGCGGCGACGAGGCACTTGCCCGCGGCGAATGTATCCCCCGTTTTGCCGCCGATGGCATACGGGTAGACAGTCTGAAGCGGATCTCCCTCAGTCGCTTTGAGCAACCGGTCGGTATTCACAAGCACGAGCTCCGTTGTACGAACACTGTTGGCCGGCACGGTATACGTTCTCGTCTGGGCGATGCGTACGAAATCTTCATTTTGCAGCGCATAAGCCAAGAGCTTTGCCATGTCACGCGCGGTGGAGTAGTGCTCGTCATTGTGCACGCCATGCGGGTTGGTGAAATGTGTGCTGGTCATGCCGATCTCCTGCGCTTTTTGGTTCATCATAGCAACGAACGCATCCACAGAACCGGCCACGTGCTTGGCAATCGCCTCGCCCGCGTCGTTGCCGGAGGCGAGCATGAGCCCGTAGACCAAATCCCGCAGGGACAGTGTTTCGCCGGGTTGGATGCCCATGAGCGAGGAATCTTTCGTAAACTTGATCGTCGTGCCGAGCACTTCTTCTCCGACCATGAACGAATCGTCCATATTGCCGTTTGCCAGCGCAACCAGCGTGGTCATAATCTTGGTCGTGCTCGCAGGAAACAGCCGCTGGTCCGCATTGCGCGCATAAAACACGACGCTCGGGTCGTCGCCGTCTACGACGATCATATTCGGCGTCGGGATCGAGTCGTAATCATAGTCCGCAAGTGCTGTGGCAGGTATGAGCAGAATTGTCACAGTCAGCAAAATGCCGAGGAATCGTTTCATTCCAGTCTCCCATGTTTTGTGATCATCGTCTTGCAGTATAGCAAAGGCACCTTTATTATGATAGAGGTTTTTCGCTTTTGTGATTGATTGTTAACATTCCCGCGGGTATACTGAAGTTGTGACCGTCGGCGCACGTGCGCTGCGGTATCATTACTATTTGATACGGGCCACCACCCGAAAGGAGCGAATCAATATCATGACAAGCCAATTTCGCTGCCCCGTCTGCGGGTATGTATTCCTCGGCGATGCCGCGCCGGATTTCTGCCCGGTATGCAAAGCGCCAGGAGATTCCTTCGTCGAGATTTCGCAGCAATCTAAGCAATACGCCGCGGAGCACGTGGTCGGCATCGCCGCCGGTGTGGACGCGGAGGTGCTCGAAAACCTTCGCATGAATTTCACGGGCGAATGCACCGAGGTGGGCATGTATCTGGCCATGGCGCGCGTAGCCGAGCGCGAAGGATTCCCTGAAGTTGCCGATGCGTTCAAGCGCTATGCCTTCGAGGAAGCGGACCATGCTTCCCGCTTTGCGGAGTTGCTGGGCGAAGTGATCACCACCTCCACGAAAACAAACCTCGAGTTGCGCGCCGCCGCCGAGTTTGGTGCTTGCGACGGCAAGACGCAGCTGGCCAAGCGCGCCAAGGAGCTCAATCTCGACGCGATCCACGATACGGTGCATGAGATGGCACGTGATGAAGCGCGCCACGGTAAGGGCTTTGAAGGGCTCCTCAAGAGGTATTTCGCATGAATCCGCTGAATACCTATTTGGATCACACTCTGCTCAAAGCGGACGCTACGAGCGCGGATATCCTCGCCGTCACAGCCGAAGCCAAGGCATACAAGACCGCAAGCGTTTGTGTCAACTCCTGCTACACGTCTCTTGTTGCAAAGGAGCTGCAAGGCAGCGGCGTGATGACCTGCGTGGTCGTCGGCTTCCCGCTGGGGGCGATGTCCAGCGGCGCAAAGGCCATTGAGGCTTCTCTCGCCGTACGTGATGGCGCTCAAGAGATCGATATGGTCATGAGCATCGGCGCTGCAAAAGCGGGTGAATGGGCAGCCGTTCAGGCGGATATCGCGGCGGTGGTCAACGCATCAAAGCCATCCATCGTCAAGGTGATCATCGAAACCTGTCTGTTGACAAACGATGAAAAAGTGCAGGCATGTATCGCTGCGAAAGCCGCGGGCGCCGCATACGTCAAAACCTCTACCGGCTTTTCCACCAGCGGCGCTACGACCGAAGACATCGCCCTGATGCGGAAAACCGTCGGGACTGAGATGGGCGTCAAGGCCAGCGGCGGCGTTCGCACGCAAGAGCAGGCACTCGCAATGATCAAAGCCGGCGCCAGCAGAATCGGCTGCAGCTCAACAAAAACGATCATGGGTTAAGAGACGCAGGCGTGCCGGAATGGTTGCGTTTTCCTCATGCAGCCCGGTGCAAAATCAGCCGCGTGTTCATATTTCACAGTCGTTATACGTGTCCAATATAAGAGCTGCGTGCCAAATAACGGCATTCCGGCTCTTTATTGATTGTTTCTCCCCCACTTTTCGTGTATTAGCAGTAAAAGGATTAACAAATTATCCATAAATTCTTCACAATAATCCCGATCATTCCCCCCCTCTTCCTATGGTAAACTATAGTTGCATTGGAATGGGGATTTTTCTCGTGTTACCTGAGCCTCGAGCGCAGAGCACGCATTCCGAACGAGGCACGCGTTGCGCAAGCGCGCACATGGCATTCGTTGGGATCCCGATTCTTTCAGCAACCTACCGGCAAGTGAACTTGGCCGATTCTCAAACGAGGAGCGTGAAACAGATGGATCAACACGACGGCGGCTACGGATACCCGCCATATGAAGAAGACCCCCGGGCAGCCGGACAGGGGTCCGGCGCGCCGCGCGGCTATCGCGACGATCCTGCCGCATATGGAGTCGACCCCACGCAGCAGTTCGATCCCAATGCCCCTTTTGATCCCGCTTACGCTGCCGGGCAACCCGGCTATGACGAGCGGGGTTATCCTGTGCAGCAGCCGCAGGGTGGTTATGCCGATCCGGAGAATCCCTATGCTCCGCGCCCGATTGATCCGAACTATGGCTACAAATACCCACAGGGAAGCACCTATGGCAATCAG